>JAHJDS010000173.1 GCA_018812395.1 Pseudomonadota bacterium | reverse complement strand
GCCGTGAACGGCGGCCAGCCCACCAGCCAGGCGGCGAAGGTCAGCCCGGCCACCAGGGTCGAGCCCACCGGCCAGGCCAGGGCCAGACACAAGGGGGCGTCAGGCAGGCCCCGGCCCCAGGCCAGGGCGAAGCGGCTGACCGAAAAGCCCAGGGCCGTCACCCCGGCCAGGAACAATATGAATCCCGGGGCGCCCAACTCACCGCCTCTCGGCCAGACCCCACCCGTCCCGGAAGAGGACGAGCCGGAGTCGATTCCGGTGCAGCACGGGCCGCACCGCGGCCCGGTCCGGACCGGCCACGATCACCCATCGCGGGATCAAGTCGGTTTGCAGCCGGCCAAAAACCCCCAGCAGGCTCGCCGGCCACGGCCCCGCGCGGCTCAGGAACTCGGCGACGATCTCCCGGCCGGGGCCGACGACGATGACCGGGCGCGGCCCGCCGCCCCAGGCCGGCTCCTCGAAGGCGGGCGAGGTCACCACCCGGGGCGACAGGGCGAATCGGACCTGGGCCAGTCCCACCTGGGGCCGAAAGAGGGACCGCCCCGGCGCGGCCACGAACCCGACCGGCTCGGACCTACCCAGGCGGCGATCGATTTCCGGCAGCAGCCGGGTCACGCCGAAGCCGGGATAGCGCTCGGTCGGTCCGAGCGACGCATTCTTGGTTGCCAGGTCCCGCACACTGTCACCGGCCACCAGGGCGCCGGCCAGGGCCCAGCCGACGACGATCAGGCGGCCGTGGCGTCGCCACCAGGCCGGTCCCCCGGCGGGCCAAACGCCCTCGCGGGGACTGGCCAGCCAGTCGGCCAGGGGGCTGTGCCTCAGGCCGAAAAGCAGACCGATGACCGCCGGCAAAGCGGCCGCCAGGAGCAACGTGGACAGCGGCCAGACCAACCCGAAACCGGCCAGGCGCAGCCCGAGCCAGACCAGGAAGATGGCCGCCAGCGGGATCAGGGTCCAGGCCGCCGCGGCCGGCAGGGCGCGAACGCCGATGGGGCGGAAGCGGTTGACGAGGACGTGGAGGCCGACCACCGCCGTCCCGAGCAGGACCAGCCACCACCACCCCCGGCCCCGGGGGCCGGTGACCGGGGCCGGCCCGGGCGTCAGGTAAATGCTGGGGAAACCGGAGGAGTAGCCGACGACGTTCGAGATCACCAGGCGGGTTAGGGTCAGGTCGGGACGCGGACCAAGGGCCTCGAAGCGGATGACCCGGCGGCCGGCCGGGACCCTGAAACGCAGCCTGAACTTGCCGCCCGGTCGGAACACACCGATGGGCCGCCCGGCCAGCCGGACCATCACCGGACCCCGCCGTTCGCCGCGCCACAGAGCGATCACCGCCGGCCGGGGGGCGGCCGGCAGGATCAGCGAGGCCCGGGCCGCCCTCTGCCGCAATTGATCCCCTTTCGCCACAAACCCGGCCGAGGGCAGATCAACCAGACGCGGCCGGTGGTACTCGTCACGAAACCCCGGGTTGACCGTCAGCAGAGACAGGCCCGTCAGACCGACCACGTAGGCCGCCGCGAGTCCGACGAAGACGCCTGACCACCGGCCCAGGCTCATGACTTCAGGCCCTTCATCACCATCTGCCCCGGGGCCGGACCGCCGCCGGCCGACGCCCGCTCACTTCCTCAGCCCGCCTCGGCCGGAGGAGACGGCGGAGGCACAGGCGCGGCCTGTTTCTTCTTTTTCCGGTGCTCCAGCCGGAGCCAGTAGATCATCCCCGCGGCCACGGCCACGGAGATGATGTTCCCGGCAGCCAGGAAGGTGAAGCTCGGAATGAGCCACACCAGAAAGCCGACCACGACCAACACCCAAAAACTGAACAAACAGATCCAGTGTCCCCACCGCGGCCGGCCCAGCAGATGCAGCAGCCCGCCGATCAGGACCAGGGCCGAGGCGATCAGAAAGATGACGTTGGCCGTGGTGATCTCCCATTCCGTCAGCCCGAGGCGGCGGACCCCTTCGGCCGTGGTCTTGTCAAAACTGATCAGGGCCCAGATGGCGGCGATGACGCCCAGGGCCCCCAGAATGGCGGCGACCAGTCCCTGGCCCATCACCTGAATCGAGCCCACCGTCCTTTTTTCTTCGGCCATGATTTTTGTTCTCCCCCTCCAGGTTGTCGGGTGCATGGTACGGCGTTTATCATACACCACCGGCCCTCAAACCGCCTAGCCCGGATTATTCCCGAGTTCGGCCGGCGAGGGCCGAGGGGCGACCGTCGCCGCAGCCAGACGAATAGTGCGGGCGATGACGCCCTAAACCCTTGCCCGCGGGCGGCCGGTGCGGCACAATTACCTAAGAGGGCGCGGCCCCCGACACCGGCGCCCCGGACCGATCCGCGGCGGCGGCCCGGCCGCAAAAGGAGAAATTTGAATGTCCGACACGTCCGCGTCCTACGACGCCCATCTGGCCGAGTTCCAAAAGGTGGCCTACGTCAACAGCCGCCGGCAGTACGACGACATGTACCGCCGCTCCATCGAGGAGCCCGAGGCCTTCTGGGCCGAACAGGCCCGGGACTTGCTCAGCTTTGACCGGAAGTGGGACTCGGTTCTCGAGTACGACTTCGACCAGGCGCGCGTGGCCTGGTTCGGCGGGGCCAGGCTCAACGCCTCGTACAACTGCCTGGACCGGCACCTGGGCAAGTCCAAAGACAAGGTGGCCCTGTACTTCGAGGGGGACGACCCGAATCAGGCGTACGCGATCACCTACCTGGACCTCTTCGAACGGGTGAATAAATTCGCCGGGGTGCTGCGGAAGCAGGGCGTCGGCCGGGGCGACCGGGTGGTCATCTACCTGCCCATGATCCCCGAACTGCCGGTGGCCATGCTGGCCTGCGCCCGGATCGGGGCGGTGCACAGCGTCGTGTTCGGCGGGTTCTCGGCCGAGTCCCTGGCCGGCCGGATCACCGACTGCGGGGCCAAACTGGTCGTCACCGCCGACGGCGGCTTCCGGGCGGGCAAGGTCATTGCGCTCAAAAAAAACGTGGACCAGGCCGTCGGCAAGACCGGCCGGCCCCTGCCGGTCGTCGTCTGCGAGCGGGCCGGGCTGGGGATCGAGCTGGAGCGGCCCCGAGAGGTCTGGTGGCACGAGGCCGTGGCCGATCCGGAGTTGCCCGGCTTTATCGCGCCCGAGTCCATGGACGCCGAGGACCCGTTATTCATCCTCTACACCTCGGGCAGCACCGGTCGGCCCAAGGGGGTGGTCCACACCCACGCCGGGTACCTGCTCTACGCCGCCCTGACGACCAAGCTGACCTTTGACCTCAAGCCCGACGAGACTTGGTGGTGCACGGCCGACATCGGCTGGATCACCGGCCACACCTACATCGTCTACGGCCCCCTGGCCGGCGGCTTCACCGGGGTGCTGTTCGAAGGCGTGCCCAGTTACCCCGGGTTCGACCGATTGTGGCAGGTGATCGAAAAGTACAAGGTCGACAAGTTCTACACCGCGCCGACGGTGATCCGGTCCGTGGCCAAACAGGGGGCGGACCTGGTCGAGAAGCACGACGTCTCGTCGCTCAAACTGCTGGGCTCGGTGGGCGAGCCGATCAACCCCGAGGCCTGGCGGTGGTACTACCGGCACGTCGGCCGAAACGTCTGTCCGATCATGGACACCTGGTGGCAGACCGAGACCGGCGGCCACATGCTGACACCGCTGCCCGGCGTGGCCCCGATCAAGCCCGGCTCGTGCTCGTTCCCCTTCTTCGGGGTGGACCCGGTGATCCTCGATCCGGACACCGGCGAGGAGGCCCGCTTTCCCAACCAGGAGGGGGCGCTCTGCATCCGCCGGCCCTGGCCGGGCATGGCCCGAACCTTGTTCGGCGATCATGAGCGCTTCCGGGAGGTCTACTTCTCCCGGGTGGCGGGCATGTACTTCACCGGCGACGGGGCCAAGCAGGACGAGGAGGGCTACTTCTGGATCACCGGGCGGATCGACGACGTGATCAACGTCTCCGGCCACCGGCTGGGCACGGCCGAGATCGAATCGGCCCTGGTGGCCCATCCGGCGGCGGCCGAGGCGGCGGTGGTCGGTTACCCTCACCCGGTCAAGGGCCAGGGCATCTACGCCTTTGTCACCCTCAATGCCGGCGTGGCCAAATCGGACGGGCTGAAGCGGGAGTTGGTCCAGATGGTGCGGGCCGAGATCGGCCCCATCGCCACCCCGGACGTCATCCAGTGGGCGGACGCCCTGCCCAAGACCCGCAGCGGCAAGATCATGCGGCGCATCCTCCAAAAAGTCGCCGCCGGCCGGATCGACGAGTTGGGCGACACCTCGACCCTGGCCGATCCGGGCGTCCTGGACCGGATCATCGCCGAACGGATCGGCGTGGCCGACGAGGGCGAGGGGTGATGCCCCCCGATAAGGAGAGGAAAAGGGGCCGTGTCGCGGCAACACTCTGACGCCACTAGCGGGCGGTTCGAGATCTGCCCCTGCGGGGCCGGGGACAGCCGCCGCCTCCGGGAGATGTACGACCGCCACTACCCCGAGGCGGTCAGCCAGGGCCTGCCGCCGACCGACCCCCGACAGCGCACCCAATGGCTGGACCGGGTCCTGGGCAACGGGGAGAGCTTCCTGGTCCGGACCGAGGAAGAGGTCGTCGGCCATTGCGCCCTGGTCATCGACCCGCAAAAACAAGACGCCGAGGTCTTCGTCTTCGTCGCCCGGCCGTTCCGGCGTCGGGGCCTGGGCGCCGAGCTGTTGCGGGCGGCCAAGGACCGGGCCGCCGAGCGCGGCCTCGGCGCCGTGTGGCTGACCGTCGAGACCCACAACTACCCGGCCGTCAAGTTGTACCGGAAGATGGGCTTCATCTTCTGTGACCACGACCAGTGCGAACGGGAGATGGTCTGCCGCCTGTGAGCCGCAACCTGGTCCATCGAATCGGCGTCGTCCGGGACGAGCGCTACCTCGAGCACAAACCGGGCCTGACCCATCCCGAGAGCCCCCAGCGCCTCCAGGCCGTATACCGGATGCTGGACCAGGAATTCGGGGAAGACCTGATCCCGATCGAGCCCCGGGCGGCCACCCTCGAGGAGCTGGAACTGGTCCACACGCCGGACTACATCGAGCGGGTCCTCAAGACCGCCGAGGCGCCCTTCACCCACCTCGCCCCGGACACGCCCCTCAGCGCCAAATCGTATCAGGCCGCCTGGCTGGCCGTGGGGGGCTGTCTGGCGGGCTACGAGGCCCTGCGGGCCGGGCGAGGCGACGTCTGCTTCGCCCTGGTCCGCCCGCCGGGGCATCACGCCCGACCCGATGGGGCCGGGGGGTTCTGCCTGTTCAACAACCTGGCCGTCACCGCCCGCTACGCCCAGGCCCGCCACGGCGCGCGGCGCATCCTGATCGTCGACTGGGACGTCCACCACGGCAACGGCATCCAGGACGTCTTCTATGACGAGCCAGGGGTCCTCTATTTCTCCTCACACCAGGAGGGGCTCTATCCCGACACCGGCGACTGGACCGAAACCGGCCGTGGCCCGGGAGAGGGCTACACGGTCAACGTGCCCGTGCCCGTGTCCTGGGGCGACCACGACGCCGTCCACCTCTACCGGGAGATCGTCGGATCGATCCTGAGGCGCTACCGGCCCCAGCTCATCCTCGTCGCCGCCGGGTTCGACGCCCACATCGAGGACCCCCTGGGCCGGACCAAGATGACGGCCGTCGGTTTCGGCCGGCTGGCGGCCCAGATCATGAGTCGGCGGGAGGCCATCGGCTCACCGCCGGTCCTGCTGGCCCTGGAAGGCGGCTATGGGCCGCGGGCCCTGGCCGAATCGGTCCGCCAGGTGCTGCTGGCCCTCGGCGAGCCGGAGGGGCATCTGGACCAGGAAGACGTCCAGACCGGGCTGGGGGCCGACCTGGTCGACCGGGCCGTCCGGATTCACGCCCGGTTCGGGGTCTGGACCGAGGGAGGGAAGACCGAGTGATCAAGGCCAGAGTCGAGCCCCAAAACCCGGGCGCCAACCTGGGCGACTACCAGCAGGCCCGGGACCGGTTCTCCTGGGCCGAGGCCGAGCGGCACTTCACCTGGTCCCGGACCGGGAGGGTGAACATCGTCCACGAGGCCGTGGACCGCTGGTGTGAGGACGAAACCCAAGGGGCGAAGACG
>JAHJDS010000172.1 GCA_018812395.1 Pseudomonadota bacterium | reverse complement strand
GCACCGGCGCTGCCTGGGGTCCCACCTCTGTCCCGGCCGGCAGGCGACGACGCATCGGTTCAAACGGGGTGACCAGCGTTGGCCCATGGGGCAGGCTCTCACGCACCGCCGACGGACAGGGTCCCAACGTTGTCCCGGCGGGCAGACCTTCCTCTTGGGCACGCACCTCTTCCACCTGGCGTCCCACCTGGTGCCCGGCGGGCAAACGACCCGTCGGCCGATACAGCGTCGCCGGCCCGGATTCCAGTATGTCCCGGGTGGGCAGACGATCCGCCAGGCCACGCACCGATTCTGGTTAAAGTCCCACCTGGTCCCCGGTGGACACTTCACCCTGATCGGCAGGCACATCCGACGGAAGGGATGCCAACTCGTGCCGGAAGGACAGCGGTCGGCATAGTCCACGCACTGTTGCCTGTCGGCGTCCCAGAACAGGCCATAGGGACAGACCGGGGTGAGGGGTATTTCAGCCGGCGGAACGCAGGACCACCCGAACAAAAAGATCAATCCCAAGGCCATCAGCCCCGTGACATTCATTCGCCAACGCCTCATTTTCACCTCCGCCTGGGTTGTTGGTCTCTGGGTCAGCCGTCTGACCCACGCCGCCCGACCGGTCACTCCGGGTCATGGTGCAACTTGAAATAAAATATCACGAAGTCCAATAAGATGGAAGTGGGGAGACCGAACGGGCCGCCCTGGGCGAGTGGCACCGGGGCTGGGGGGCCCTGACCTGATCGGCGAGGGCTCGCGACACGAGGCGGTTGTTCCCTTGCCGGATAACCGGCACATCCCGGTTTTGTTCACCGGGCAGGAACAGGCCGTGATCCGGCAATCGCCGCCAATAATCAACTTCGTGGTCAACAACCAGACCGGGGTACCCCTCCAGGTCAAGCAGGCCCAGGCGCTGACCCAGCAAGGCCCGGGCCTCTACCAGCAGGTGGGCTCGATCCACGCCGCGGCCATGAACCCGTCTTACAGAAGGGCGCATGGCATCTGAGGCTTGGGGTGTGTTCTTGCTGAAACCTCAGGAAGTGGCTGACCAATTACGCCAGTGCCGCGTGGCACCCGGCGGGCGCACGGTATCTGAGGCTTGGGGTGTGTTCGCCCTAACGTCCTATCAAAACGTTGGCCATTAAACGAGTTATTCCGTCAAGTTGAGCCCCACAGAGACCTCGGCCTTAACGCCGGAATTCCGAAAACATTAATAATTCCCTGACCAGAAGCCGGGGCGACCATCGCTGTCGATCTGGCTTCTCCACCCTCGCCGTCGCCCCCGAGGCGACTGAAAAGAGACTCTTGAATGTCAATGACGCCGATAGACACCTCAAAAACCAAGGACTACATCAGTCAACATGACCCTGACCCCCAAAACCCGACCATCTGGAAGCTGGGCGTTCTGGACGTGTTTCAATGGGGCGAGATCGAGGACGTCCAAGCGACCATTTCGGTCAAGGCCGACCAGGACGGCCAGCCCGCCGCCAACTTCAACGCCTCGGAGCGCGACCTGATGATCGTCCGGCATCAATAATCGTCTGAAATCCAAAACCTCAGTCTTCACCAATCGTACAGGAACTGGAGGCCAATTGATTCAACAAAATCTACGGCCGCCGCTTCGTATTGTCTCATTTCTATTCGAGCTATGGCGCGATGTTCATAGGCTTCCCAATCGTCCTTGTCCCAGCGGATCGCATGAGAGAAATCGAAGGAGGCCCGGATGTATTTGCTCAGTTTCATGTAGGCCCGTCCGCGGTAATAGTAGGCGTCGGCATACGACGGGTCCAGTCGGATAGCCGTCGTAAAGTCCCTGATTGCCTTTTTATACATTTCCAGTTTAAGAAAACTAAAACCACGGTTTAAAAATCCCTCCGGCCAGTCCGGTCGCAGTTTGATCACAACGTCGAAGTCAAACAAGGCTCTTGCATATCTCTTCAACCCGAGATATGACCGGCCGCGCATTAAATACGACCAGGACAAGGCGGGTCTAGCGAGGAGCGCTTTGTCAAATGAAGCAATGGCCTTTCTGTATCGCCCTAAATTAAAGTAGGCCCCGCCTCTACCTTGATAAGACTCCCAGGCATGGGGATTTTTCTTGATCGCCTGATTATAGCGATGCAAGCACTTTTTATATTGATCGCTATCACAGTAAACCCAGGCCAAGATGCTATTGGCGAGATATGATCCTTTGGTCAGCTTGAGCGCGCGCTTCAGATCCACCACTGCTAATCGGTGTTTTTTCATGGCGCCGTATACCAGGCCACGTTCTAAATAGGCACCTCCAAAATCAGGTTCCAACTGTATGGCCCGGGTGAAGCATTTGATGGCCAGGGGTAAGTTGTCATTCCGTATTGATCTCAGCCCTCGGCGCCACCACCCAATGGCTGTGGTATTCTTTGATTCCGCCCCGCAGAGGGAAAGCGATATCGGCGGGATTACGATAAAACAAAATACTAGAATGATAGAAACAGTCACCTTCCAAGACACCGTTTCGCCTCCCTGGAACTGTCTTTGTGAATTATAGACCAAACACCAGTCATTTGTCAACCTATCATTTCTTAGACAGGAGCACAACTATGGCCTTTCGCGTAGAGGACCTCGTAATAAACCTGGAAGCCCGGGACAATGTGTCCCGCGTCATAAAGACCGTGGACCGTGCCCTCGAAGGCCTACGCACCAAAATGGAACGAGTGGCGCGGAGTTCGGACCGAATTTTCGGGCTGGATAAGATTCCTCGAAACTTGGCTACGTCATGGAAACAAGCGGAAAAGGGCGTCCATCGACTTGGCCTCAGGGTGCGCGAAGCCGAAAAGCACCTCTGGAGATTTAGTTCTGCCCTTCGAGCCTATCAACGTGCGGTCGCGGACCTACACACTTCCAAAAAAGGTGAAGGTGAGCAGAGTGGTATAAATGGCGAAATTCTATTAGCAAAAAATATCAGAAGGCCGTTAAGAGGTCCGAGAGGGGTCAGACCGAGATACCATGTTCCAGCTATATTACGCCATCTTCGTCAAGAAATTGGGGAAGGACGTATCATCGGGAACTACTATATTTATCGTAGACCTAGCCGAGGGCGAACGCCTCCAAGGACACCCGTGCCCAGGGGGCCAAGAAGGTATTTCTGGCGCAGTGAGGCCCCGGGGCCAGTCATTGAGGGAAACTACGGCGGCAGATTTTTCAGTTACAATGCCAGGGACATTCGTAATGCTGGTTACGGTATAATAAATCTTGGTCGCCGTCCTGGGTCTAGTTCCCGCCAGAGGCCTGAAACGCGACAGGTCACAAGGCGACCTCCGGCACGGCCCGGTGAGAAAAAAATAAACTGGCCGGAAATCATTCGTGGGTATGCGGATATTTTCGACTGGGCTCAGCAGTACGCCGAGTTCATGCAGAAGCTGCGGAAGCGGAAGCTGAACCTGCCCTGGCACCGCGAGCATCCGGCCATTCGGGCCGTGCCGCAGCCGGTCATCAAGCGCCCCCCGCGAAGCGGCCAACTCAAAACACCCGGCATCGGGTTCGGACCCTTTGGCGGATTGCACGTCAGTCCCCATTTGGCGCTCGGCGCCTTGCCGACCAAAGAATCCGGACAGGCGCGGACCGCCATACAGGGGAGTCCCCGGGCGATGGAGACCTTTGAAAGACTGGCCACCGGGGCCGTCCCCGAGCTGGCCCGACGGCTCGTCCTGGCCAACCTCAAACAGGAGATCGACCGCATCGCCGCCCAGGGCGGCACCATCCCCGAGATCCACCAGGCCAGAATGAAGCTCGTCGACGCCCTCTACGACGATACGCCACAGGCCGAAGCCCGGCGCACCCGCATCATCCGACGACGCATCGAGGACGAGCGCCAGGCCACCGCCCAGGTCATAGACCTGCGCGAGAGGGCCGAGACCAACTACCAGACCCGGGCCCAGGCCCGCTACCAACGCACCATGCTCGACCTGGACCGACTCCAGGACCGGCTCAAAATCCGACTCGGCGAGGGGTCGCCCCGCTATCAGGAGGCCGCGGCCCACATCGAGACGCTCCGCCAACGGGCGGCGGCCCTGGCCGGCGACGATCCACTAAAAGGATTTCGCATCGGCCTGCTGGAGGCCGAAAGGCGGGTCACCACCCTGGCCGAGGCAGGCCGCCGGGTGGCCGAGACCGCCTCCCAGGCCATGGGCCAAAGCTTCGAGCAGTTCTTCTTCGACATCATGGAGGGCCGGGTGAAGCGGCTGGACGTCTACTTCAAGAGCTTTTTCAGCTCGGTCGCCCGGGCGATGATGAGCCTCGCCGCCCAGCGCACCGCCTCGTTCATCATGTCCAGCCTCGGCAGTCTGTTCGCCGGCAGCGGAGGGACCAAGGAAATGGCCCGGGGCGGCGTGTTGCCGGGACGGTTCGTGCCGCTGAGAAAATTTCAAACCGGAGGCATTGTCAGAAGGCCGACCTTCGGCCTGATCGGTGAGGGGTCGAGGCATGAGGCCGTGGTGCCCCTGCCCGACAATCGGAGCATCCCGGTCATCTTCCCGCAAGGATCCCAGACCCAAACCGCCATTGCGCCCAACGTCCAGGTCCAGATCAACGTCACCAACCAGGGCCCGGCCCTGGACATGAAGGTGGTCAACCGGCAGGTGACCCAAAACGCCCAGGGACAGGCCAAGCTCATCCTGGACGTGGTCACCTACGGCGTGATGACCAACCCCGGCCTGCGCGCGGCCCTCAAATCGGTCTGACGCCCTGCGGGCCTCTCCCTTCATCAGTTCCACCTCTGTTGCCCGTGGTGAAGAAACCCATTGAGGCAGCAGGGTTACGGACCTCCCCCAAATCGTTCGTAAAAGGCGGACACTAACCGTTTTCCAGAGCCATACAGGAGGTATCAACATGGCCTTTACCGCAATCGTTCTCAGCTAAACCAGGGAATGCGGCACCACTCCCTGCCCCGTTCAAATAGCTATTTGAATTGAAGGAGGAAGTAGGTTAAGAAATCCTTACCAGCAGAAATGAGGTTGCCAGACATGAGATGAACCAACCCACGAAGGATGTATTGTTCAGCAAAATCATGCCGGAGGGCAATGGCGCGGTTCAGGTCCCTGACCGCCTTTTTGTACAAGTTTAATTCAAAAAATACCCTGCCACGTTCTAAGTAGGCCTCGGCAAAATCAGGCTTAAGTCTTATCGCCTTGGTAAAATCGGCTAAGGCCATTTGGTATTGCCGGGAATCAAAGTAGGCTACGCCACGGTCGTAGAGTATATCTTCATCTTTCGGTTTTAGTCTTAGTGCCTTTGAAAAGTAGGTGATGGCATGTTTATACTTGCCAAGACGATAATGGCATGTGGCAACAAGGCCATAAGAATATACCAAATAAATTTGTTGAGAGGAATTTGGCCTATTTACAAGCAGTTCAATAACAATTTTGAAATCATTTATTGATTTTCTATAATCTTTCAATTCAAAATAAGAGAATGCACGGGAATAACGAGCCAATATATTTTTTGGTTCAAACGCAATAACCCAGTTAAAATCCTTGATGGCAGATCTGTATTTATTTAATTTTACATATACCATGCCTCTATTGTAATAGGCATCCAAGTTTGAAAAGCTCAATTTGATGGCTTCATTGTAGTATTTTAACGCCTTTGTTAAGTCACCATGGGAATGGTAGTGGTGGCCTTCATACGTCAACTTAAGGCTGTTGATAACCGCATCCCCTTTGGACAAGGGCGGCAGGCACAGCAATAAGCACCACGCCACGGCAGTCAATCGTACCAACTTGAGCATTCCATATTCTCCTATCAGTAGTGTCACACAAGCAGTGTATTCTTTTCTGTTCCCTATTGTCAAGGCCTTTCAAAGGGGCCCTGAAAGGAAACTGAGATGTCACCTCAAGACAATAAAGACAAAGAGCTTGCTATTGAAGTTACCGTCAACGACAGGGCCAAATCGTAAAATACATTTTTGTTAATCAAATTTCCCTTAACTACTATCTTCCAAAAGGATCTAAGTAAAAATACTTTGAAAAATCATTGGCGTAATTAATTCTTGCGCGATCAGCCTTTTTCTTATCTTT
>JAHJDS010000020.1 GCA_018812395.1 Pseudomonadota bacterium | reverse complement strand
GCGCTGGATCACCCGGCAGTGCGTCAGCGGCGAGTTCGTGGACATGTACCCCAGCGGCATGAACAACTACTGCTGCGGGGCCGGCGGCGGCGCCTGGGCCATGCCCTACGAGGCCGAGCGGATCTACTACGGCCGGGTCAAGGCCCAGCAGATCAAGGACACCGAGGCCGAGCTGGTCATCGCCCCCTGCCATAACTGCCGCGACCAGATCATGAAGAGCCTGACCAAGGAATACGAGCTGCCCATCGAGACCATGTACCTGTGGGAATTGGTGGCCGAGTCGCTGGTGATCGAGCCCTGGAGCGAGGCCGAAATCGAGGCGTCCCACGCCGAGCGTGACGCCCAGTTCGAGCGCGACGGCGTCGCACTCGATGAAGATGACGACGATGACTGGCAGCCGCCCGAATAGCCGACTCCGCGACTGAAAAATCCGCGCGACGACCCGGCTCCCTTGGGGGCCGGGTGCGACGCCGCACGGGCGTACTTCGCGTCGAACGATTGGTGGCCAGCTAACACCGCGTCCGCGTTGGCCGCCTTCATTCCATTCCGGCTCCGCTGCACATCAAGAACGCGGCGCGTTGCCGCTCAGGATGAGCGAGCACGTTTGCCACAATTCAGAGTCAGGTGGCGAGCCCGGCCGCTTTCCGGGAAAGCGGGCCGAGGCTCGCCGACTGTTTGCCCTTGCCCCGCACGGGGCGCGCAGCCGCACGGGGTACGCAGCCGCACGGGCATGATACGCGGTCAACAGAGGTAGCTGATTACTCTTTGGGGCCGCGTTCGCCGCCTCCATTTCATTCCGGCTGCGCTGTGTATAGCCTAAACGGCTGCGACGGCGATGTCCGGAGCCGGGGAGGGAATGATGGCCGAGATAAAATCGACCCTGGACCTGGTCATGGAGAAGACCAAGGGCCTGACCCTTTCCGACGAGGAAAAGGAGGCCCAGGAAAGGGAGCGCCTGGACCGGACGGTCGAGGGCCTGTGGCGCCGGGTCAAAGCGGCCGGGTGGTCGGTCGAGGAGCTGAACCTGGGCCTGGCCGACGCCGAGCCGGGTGAACGGGAGGAAATCAAACGCCGCTTTGGCGACCGGCTGGCGGCCGGGCTGACCGTGGGCGACGATCTGCCGGCCCAGATCGGTCTCCTGGCCGAGTTCGATTGGGTGGACGCCGGGGCCCTGGCCGACCTCCGGCGCCTGGTGGAAGAGGTGACCGCATCGAGGTCGCGGGCCCTGGCCCGGGCGATCGAGGCCGAGCGGCATAGCCTGGCCGCGGCCGGCATCTCCGGGTCGGCCGTCGTGCCAAAAGTCCCGTCGGAGCGAAGGGCGGCCGCGGAGGCCGACGCCGGCGACCTGTCCGCCCGGCTGGACGAACTCAAGGCGCGCCTGCTGCCCGGTGACGCCGGCTCGTGAGTGGCGCCCCGTTCGTCCTTCACGGGCCGTCAAGCATGGTCCCGGGCCGGGCGGGACAAACATTACCTCAGAATAAAGCGGATGACGGCCTCCACCAGGCCCGGGGCCAGAGGGAGGCTCGGGTCACCGTAGGACAGGAACTGACGTCGGGGATTGGACGGCACCGGCTTCAAGACGTGATTCATGCCCGGGATGATCTTCAGCCGGGCCCGGGGATTGGCCCGGGCCAGTAATTTCGCCTCGGACACGGGGACCTGAATGTCGGTCGTGCCGCCCACGACCAGGATCGGAATCCTCAATCGGGCCAACTCCCGGGCCGGGTCGTAGCGGAACCAGCCGATCAGGAAGGGCTGGACGCTGGGCCGGAAAAGGACGTTCAGACCCGGGTATTGCCGGGCCAGGTCGGTCGTCTTGCCTCGTCGCAACTGGTCGAGGATGGTCTCGATGATGATCATGCTCAGCGGCGAGGCCTTGGACCGGATCTGGTCCCGCAGGACCTTCCAGGCCGGCCGGCCGGCCCCGGCCAGGGAGACGAAGGCGTAGGCCCCCGTCCGCCGGGCGGCCAGCATCCCCACCAGCGAGCCTTGGGAATGGCCGATGACGACCACCCGGCCAAAACGCTTGTCCCGCTTGAGGCGTCTGACCCAGGCCGCGGCGTCCTGAACGAAGTGATCGAACCTGAGATCTGATTCGTGACCCAAGGCGCCCCGGCTTTGGCCCACGCCGCGTTTGTCGTACCGGAGCGAGGCGATGCCACGAAAAACCAGGGCCCGGGCCAGCATTTTGAGCGAATTATTCCGGCCCCGAATCAGCCGGGAGTTGCCGTCGCGGTCGGTCGGCCCCGAGCCGGCGATGATCAGGGCCACCGGGTAGGGCGGCCGTCGGTCCGGCAGGAGGAGGGCGCCGGACAGGGTCCCGGTCGGTGTCTTCAGGAAGACCGGTACGGACCGGCTCGCGGCCGTGGCGGTCGTCGTCCAGACGAGGACCGCCACCCAGGTCAGCCATTGCCGCCGCTGCACCGCTCACCTCCGCGTGAAAAAAGACGACTGAGTTTGTCTTACAACATTGGAAAGTAGGCCTGCTCGATAAAGGCGAAGTTCTGCTTGACCTCGGCCGCCCCCCGGACGGCCTGGCCGTGTCCGGGCAGCAGGACGTCCACCTCCAGGGCGCTCAGGTTCCGGATGGACCGTTTGAGCAGATCGCCGCTGCCGCCGGGGAAGTCGGTCCGGCCGACGCCCATGGCGAAGACCACGTCGCCGGTGATCAGGACCTTGTCCTGGGGCTGATACAGGCAGATCGAGCCGGGCGAGTGCCCCGGGGCGTGGATGACCAGCCACTCGGTGTCGCCCAGTTTGAGGTCGCCCTCCTGGAGATGGAGATCGACCCGGACCTCCGGGGCCCTCAGCCCCATGGCCTGGTAAAAGGCCGGTCCGATCTCGGCGATGTACCGCTCTTCGTCCGGGTGCATGGCGATCCGGGTCGGCGGCGGGAAAGAGGCGGCGGCCTCGAAGTGGTCCGGGTGTCCGTGGGTGGCGATGACCAGGTCGACGTGGCCGGTGTCCAGGCCCTGGGCGGACATCTGGCGCTCGACCAGGGGCCAGGTCTGGGCGTGACCGGGGTCGATCAGGACCTTGACCGGACCGTCGACAAAGATGGTGTTGCCGTTGTTGACGCGCATGTCCATCCAGGGGAAGAAATGGATCTGATCGGTGATTTTCACGCTTGACCTCGTTGGTGGTTCCTGGCCGGCAAGTTAACCGCTGGTCGTGGTGGTGTCAAGCCGCCCCGGCCGGGGGCCGGGCCGTCCGGGGGGGGTGAGGGCGGTTTGGACTTGACATCGGGCGGGGAGGCGTGCAGTCTGAAAAGTCCTCTTTAGAGACAAAGGAACATCGTGAAGGGCGGTTCCAGCCACAAAAGGAAGAAAGAGAGTC
>JAHJDS010000171.1 GCA_018812395.1 Pseudomonadota bacterium | reverse complement strand
GGATGCCCTCCAGGGTGTGGTTGATCAGGGTCACCCCGGTGATGACCAGCACGTCGGCCTGAGCGATGACCTCCATCGACTCGGCGGCGGGCACGTAGTGATCCAACTCCTCGCCCTTGAGCGTGGCCGGGTCCTGCTCGACCACCCACCAGGCCCCGCCCCGCCTTTTGAGGCGCTGCAGGACCGGCACAAAGGCCCCGATGACCGCCACGGACTTCTCGGGCGGCATGTCCACCCGGTCCTGGGCGTCCAGTCGGGTTTGGATTTGGTAATCGCCCTTGATCCCTCGCCCCCAGCAGGTGGCGCTCAGCGCCCCCAGGGTGGCGATGGCCACGGCCGTCTTGATCGGCTCGACCGAGTTCAGCCCGGACAGGACCTCCTTGACCGGCACGCCCCTGACCCGCACCGGGTCGAACACCCTCCCGGCGCTGCTGGGGCAGCAGACCGCGCCGGGGATGTCCTTGATCGGCGTGAAGCACACCCCGCCCTGGCCGCCCGTCAGCTTGACGCCGGTGAAGAACAGCCCGACCACCAGCCGCTCGACGGTCAAGCAATCGATGTCATCTCCCAGGCCGCGCCCGACCAAGTCCGCCGCCTCGTCCAGAATGCCCACTGGCGCCTCCCGTTATTAGGCTTATGGTATAGTTTACCGGGGGCGGCCTCGGTCGGCCAGCCGGGTCGGTCCGCCCCGGTTTTTACTTGCAATCGGACAAATGTGGTCTATACTTATAGTTTGCCAATCGGAGGTTTTCGACATGAAAAAGGACATCCATCCCGAATACTTTCAGACGACCGTGACCTGCGCCTGCGGGAGTTCGTTCGAGACCGGCTCGACCGCCAAGGACATCAAGATCGAGATTTGCTCCAAGTGCCACCCCTTCTTTACCGGCAAGCAGAAGCTGGTCGACACCGCCGGCCGGGTCGAGCGTTTCCGCCGGAAATACGGCGACTACCTGGCCGACCGGGACAAGAAAAAGGAGGCCCCGGCCCCAAAGCAGGCCGAGGCCGGCGAGTAGCCGCGCTGACGGTGATGGGCGGGTCTGAAGGCCCGCCGTGTAATCTCGATCCAAACCGCGAGGCGGATTTAATTGTCCATCGTCCATAACAACGGCGAGTTGATCGGCGGCCAGGCGGTCATCGAAGGCGTGATGATGCGCCGCCAGACGGTCTGCTCGGTGGCGGTCCGCAAGCCCTCGGGCCAGGTGGTCGTTCGCCGCGACCGCTGGCGGACCCTGACCGGCCGTTTCCCCTGGATGAAGTGGCCGATGATCCGCGGCCCCGTGTTTCTGGTCGAGGCCCTGGTCAACGGCATGCGGGCCCTTTCCTATTCGGCCAACCAGGCCCTCGAAGAGGAGGGGAGCCAGGACGAAAAGGGCCTGTCCACCTGGGCCATCGCCCTGACCATGATCCTGGCCGTCGGTCTGGCCGTGGGCTTGTTCGTGGTCCTGCCCCACGTCCTGACCGTGATCGTGGGCCAGGTGACCGGGAGCGGGCTGTCGGTCAAGTCGGCCTGGTTTCACCTGGTCGACGGGGTGATCAAGGTCATTTTCTTCGTGGCCTACATCTGGATCATCTCGCTGATGCGGGACATCCGCCGGGTGTTCATGTACCACGGCGCCGAGCACAAGTGCGTTCACGCCCAGGAGGCCGGCCGGGAACTGACCGTCGAGAACATTCGCCTCTTTTCCCGGCTCCACCCCCGGTGCGGCACGGCCTTCATCCTGTTCGTGCTGTTGATCAGCCTGTTCCTCTTTTCGGCCGTGTTTCCGATCCTTCCCCAGCCCGTCGAGAACGAGGGCGTCCTGGCCCACGCCTTCTACATCGTCCTCAAGATTTTTCTGATGATCCCCATCTCCGGGGTGGCCTACGAACTCATCCGTATGTCGGGCAAACACCAGGACAACCCCGTGGTCAAGGCCATCGTCTGCCCGGGGCTGTGGATGCAGCGCCTGACGACCAGGGAGCCGACCGACGAGATGATCGAGGTGGCCGTGGTCGCCCTCAAATCGACCTTAGAGAACGAGGATGAGGTCACGCCCGTCTGACCCCGGGAGTCCCCATGGCGATGATCGCCAAACTGGAAGGCGTCGAGCAACGCTACATCGACCTGGAGAGACGGCTCAGCGATCCCGCCCTCCTGGCCGACCAGAACAACTACCGCCAGGTGGCCCGGGAGCACTCCGAGTTGGCCAAGGTGGTCGGGGTCTTCCGCCGCTTCAAAAAGGTCAGCGCCGATCTCGAGGACAGCCGAGAACTGGTGGGCGACCCTGATCCTGAAATGCGCTCCCTGGCCAAGGCGGACGTCGAGTCCCTCGAGGCCGAACTCGAGGACGTGAACCGCGAACTCAAGAGTCTCCTGCTGCCGACCGACCCCAACGACGAAAAGGACGTCATCCTCGAGATCCGGGCCGGCACCGGCGGCGAGGAGGCGGCCCTGTTCGCCGGCGATCTGATCCGAATGTACGCCCGGTTCGCCGAACTCCAGGGCTGGAAGCTCGAGTTTATGTCGGCCTCGGAGTCCGACCTGGGCGGCTTCAAGGAGGTTATCGCCTCGATCAGCGGCGACAAGGTCTACTCCCGGCTCAAGTACGAGTCCGGGGTCCACCGGGTCCAACGGGTGCCGGCCACCGAATCCCAGGGCCGGGTACACACCTCGGCGGTGACCGTGGCCGTGCTGCCCGAGGCCGAAGAGGTCGAACTGGACATCAAGCCGGACGACTTGCGGATCGACGTCTTCCGCTCTTCGGGACCGGGCGGCCAGCACGTCAACAAGACCGAGTCGGCCGTTCGGATCACCCACCTGCCGACCAATACCGTAGTCTCCTGTCAGGACGAGAAGTCCCAGCACAAGAACAAGGCCAAGGCGATGAAGGTCCTCCGGGCCAGACTGTGGGACAAGGTCCAGGCCGAACAGGAGCGGGAGATCGCCGCCGAGCGAAAGAGCCAGGTCGGCACGGGCGACCGGTCCGAGCGGATTCGAACCTACAACTTCCCCCAGAACCGCCTGACCGATCACCGGATCACCCTGACCGTCTACGCCCTGGACCGGATCATGGAAGGCGAACTGGGAGAGCTGGTCATCGAGCCCCTGGTCACCACCTTCCAGGCCAAGGCCATGGAAAGCGGCGAGGCCTGATGTTGCGGCGGGGACCCCAGGAAATATCTCGGGGCGTCTTCCTGGTCGCCGGCGGAGGCCTCACCGACCCGGCCGATTGCCTGTGCTACCTGGTGGCCGCCGGGGATCGCTCGGTCCTGATCGACACCGGCGCCGGTGACTCAATAGGCCGGATCGTCAAGAACGTCCAGGCCGCCGGGGTCGCGCCCTCGTCCGTCACCCACATCGTCCTGACCCACGGCCACGCCGACCACGTCGGCGGCGCGACCGAGGCCAGGGACAAACTGGCCGCCCAACTCGTGGCCCACGCCGGGGACGCCCGAGCCATCGAGACCGGCGATCCCCGCCGGACCGGGGCGGCCTGGTACGGGATGAGCCTGCCGGCGCTGACGCTGGACGTGACCGTCGAGGGCGAGGCCTATGACCTGCCGCTGAGCGAAGCCGGCGACGAAATTTTGAGGCTGATCCACACCCCGGGCCACACCCCGGGCTCGATGTGCGCCGTCCTGGACCGGGACGGCCGCCGCGTCCTGTTTGGCCAGGACATTCACGGACCCTTTTCGGCCGATTTCGACTCGGACGTGGCGGCCTGGGCCCAGTCCATGGCCCGCCTGCTCGAACTCGAGGCCGACGTCCTGGCGGAGGGTCATTTCGGCGTTTTCGAGGGGGCCGACCAGGTGGCCGCCTTCATCAACCAGCACCTGCGCGCCCAGGGATTTGCGGGGAGGTGAGTCATGTTTCCTGATGTCAGATTGCGGCGGCTGCGGCGGACCGAGACCCTGCGCCGGATGGTCCGGGAGACGACCCTGACCCCCAACGATCTGATCCAGCCCCTGTTCATCGTCGAGGGCGCGGGCGTCAAGGAACCGATCGGCTCCCTGCCGGGACAGTTTCACTGGAGCGTCGACGCCGTCACAGACGAAGCAGCCGACCTCTTTCAACTCGGCGTCCCGGCGGTGATCCTCTTCGGCGTGCCCGACGAGAAGGACCCCTTGGGCAAACAGGCCTACGACCCGAACGGCGTCATCCAGCGGGCCATCAAGGCCATCAAGGACAAGACGCCTGACCTGGTGGTCATCGGCGACGTCTGCCTGTGCGAGTACACCGACCACGGCCACTGCGGGGTGATCAAGGACCACAGGGTGGACAACGACGCCACCCTGGACCTGCTGGTCGAAATGTCCCTGGCCCAGGTCCGGGCCGGGGTGGACGTCGTCGCGCCCTCGGACATGATGGACGGCCGGGTGGGGGCCATCCGGGAGGCCCTGGACGAGAACGGGTTCACCGAGACCGTCATCATGAGCTACGCCGCCAAGTACGCCTCGGCCTTTTACGGGCCCTTCCGCGAGGCGGCCGGCAGCGCCCCGGCCTTCGGCGACCGCAAATCCTATCAGATGGACCCGGCCAACGTCCGCGAGGCCCTCCGGGAGTGCGACCTGGACGTGGCCGAGGGGGCGGACATCATCATGGTCAAGCCGGCGATGGCCTTCATGGACGTCATCCGGGCCGTGGCCGAGACCTTCGACCTGCCCCTGGCCGCCTACAACGTTTCGGGCGAATACGCCATGGTCAAGGCCGCCGGCGAGCGCGGCTGGATCGACGAGGAAAAGATCGCCCTCGAAATCCTGACCGGCATCAAGCGCGCCGGGGCGGATATGATCCTGACCTATTTTGCCAAAGACATCGCTCGTAAACTGGCCGGCTGATGGGTCACCCGGGGGTTGGCAAATCTGACAAGGTACCTCCCGGGGCATCTAGGCCCCACGACCAGATCAAGCATCGGGGCCTTCCCCCACTTAGGCTATTAGCCTGGGAAATCACCCGACGTTGCAACCTGGCCTGCGTCCACTGCCGGGCCGGGGCCAGGGACGAGGTTTTTCACAACGAACTGACCACGGACCAGGGCCGTAAGGTTTTGGACGAGGCGGCCTCCCTGGGCGACCGGAGCGTAATCATCCTGACCGGCGGCGAGCCCCTGCTCCGGCCCGACTGGTTTGATTTGGCCCAATACGGCGACTCGTTGGGCCTGCGCATGGTCATGGCCACCAACGGCGTCCTGCTCACCCCCCAACTGACCGAACGGATCAAGGCCTCGGGCATCCAGCGGGTGTCCATCAGCCTGGACGGGCCGGACGCGGCCTCGCACGACGAGTTCCGCCAACAGCCCGGGGCCTTTGCGGCCTCCACGGCCGGGATCGAGCTTCTCCGCAAGGCGGGCGTCGAGTTCCAGATCAACACCACCGTCACCGAGCGTAACGTCCACCATTTGGACGACATTCTGCGCCTGACCCGGGACCTGGGGGCCGCGGCCTGGCACGCCTTTTTGCTGGTGCCCACCGGCCGGGGCCGGGACCTGGTGGCCCTGGGCGCGGCCGAGTACGAACAGGTGCTGAATTGGTTCCACGACGTCCGGACGGACATCGACTTCAAGGCCACCTGCGCCCCCCACTTCTACCGCATCCTCAGGCAGCGGGCCAAGGCCGACGGAGTACGAATAACGCCTCAGACCCACGGCCTGTCGGCCATGACCCGGGGGTGCCTGGGCGGCGTGGGGTTCGCCTTCTTGTCCCACATTGGCCAAGTCCAGCCCTGCGGCTACCTCGAACTGGACTGCGGTCAGGTCAAGGACAAACCGTTTGATGAGATCTGGCGGACGTCGCCCGTGTTTTTGAAGCTGAGGGATTACGCCAACCTGACCGGAAAATGCGGCCGCTGCGAGTACGTCAAGGTCTGCGGCGGGTGTCGGGCCCGGGCGTTCGAGGCCACGGGCGACTATTTGGCGCCCGAGCCGCTGTGCGCCTACGAGCCGCGGCGCACCGGTAACACCGCTAACGCCGCCGAGGTCAAG
>JAHJDS010000170.1 GCA_018812395.1 Pseudomonadota bacterium | reverse complement strand
TCGACGTCCGCGACGGCACCGGAATCAGGTGGCTGATGCGGGCCGGGGTCAAGGTCGGATTGCTCACCGGGCGCCACTCCGAGGCCCTCAGACACCGGGCCGAAAACTTGGGCGTCTCGATGCTCTATCAGAACGTCAAGGTCAAGCGGCCCGCCTTCGAGGCCATCCTGGCCGACCTGGAACTGGCGCCGGGGCAGGTGGCCTACATGGGCGATGACCTGGTCGATCTGCCGGTCATGACCAGGGTCGGGCTGGCCCTCTGCCCGGCCGACGCCGTCTGGCCGGTCCGGGAGGCGGCCCACTGGGTGGTGCCGCGCCCCGGGGGCCGGGGCGCGGTCCGGCTGGCCTGCGAGGCCATCCTGCGGGCCAGGGGCGATTGGGAGAAAATTACCTCGAGGTACTACCAATAGGTCGGGCTTTTCACTTGCCTCCTTCGAGGCGGCTACGATATACTTTAGTCATCGGGAGACAATAATCGTGCCAATCTCCCCGGGACAGGGGTCATAATCGTCCCGGGTCGCCCCCCGGGCGGCGCGTGCTCCTGGACATGAGACCGGGTCGGGACCGCGTCGACCCGACGGAGTCGCCGATCCCCCGGGGGTCGGACGGCCCAGACACAAACGAATATGTGGTTGAGCAACCCATGAAGAAGAGTCGAGTCGTCCTGATCGTCCTGCTCGGCCTGGTGGTCAGCCTGGCGGTGGTGATGTACGTCCTGCGGACGGTGGAGGACTCCAGCGCCCGGTCCACCGCCGAACGGACGGAGCCCGATCCGTCCTTTCCCCGCATCGTCGGCAGCGCCGATCAGATCCATCTCAAGGGGGTCAACTACACCCACATCAAGGACGGGCGCGCCCAGTGGATCCTCAAGGCCGACAACGGCTGCTACCTCCGGGGCCAGAGCCGCCTCGACCTGGGCAAACTCAAGATCACCTTCTTTCCGGTCACGGGGGGCAAGGTGATCCTGACCGCCGACAAGGGGGTGTTCGACCGGCGCAAAAACGTCATGGTCGTCACCGGCAATGTCCACACCGTGGACCAGACCGGCCAGCACCTCTATACCGAGCGGCTGGTCTACCGGACGAACCAAAAGGGGCGGCGGATCTTCTCCACCGACCTGCCGGTTCAGTTCAAGGGCCCCCGGATGAACATCAAAGGCCAGTACGGCATGACCGGTCAGGTGGACTTGCAAAAGGTCACCCTGCACAAGCGCGTTCGCTCCAAGTTCACGTCGCCGCCGCAAGCCAAACCGGGCCGCAGCCCGGTCGCCAAAGGAGGACCCCGGTGAGCCGTATCGCCCGCCTGTTCGTCGTCGCCGTCGCCGCGGGGCCGATGATCCTGGCCGGGACCGCCCTGGCCGCGGACCGGACCAAACCGGCCCCGGTCCCGAGCCGGCCGGCCGCGGACCGGGTCAAACCGGCCGCGGGCCAGGGCAAACCGGCCGCGGGCCGTCAAGAGGGTTCCCTGATCGGGACCAAAAAGAGCAAGAAACCGATCAATATCACCTCGGACAACATGGAGGCCGACAACAAGCGCAAGACGGTGGTGTTCATCGGCCGGGTCAAGGCCGTCCAGGAAGACATGACCCTCACCTGCGATCGGTTGATCATCTTCTACATGGACGTCAAGAAGCCGGCCAAGCCCAGCGGCGGGGCGCCGGACCGGCCGGCCGAGGCGCCCGGTCTTTTCGGCACCGGCGGCTCGGGCCGGCAGATCAAGCACATCACCGCCCTGGGGCACGTCAAGATGGTCCAGAAAAACAAGGTGGCCATGGGCCGCCGGGCCGACTTCTTCCGCCGCGAGAACCGGGTCGTGCTCTCGGGCGAGGCCAAGGTCTGGGACGGCCGCAACACCCTGACCGGCGAACGGATCACGGTCTACCTCAACGAGGATCGCAGCATCGTCGAGGGCAGCCGCAGTCGCCGCGTCCAGGCGACCATCTATCCCGCCCAAGCCAAAACGCCGTAGCCATGGCGGACAACCCCTTGGACGCGGCGGACAAAACCCTGGCCGTGGTCGACCTGGTCAAGCGCTACCACAAAAAGGCGGTGGTAGACCGGGTTTCACTGTCCCTGGTCAACCACGAGATCGTCGGCCTGCTCGGTCCCAACGGCGCCGGCAAGACGACCACCTTCTACATGACCGTCGGCCTCATCCAGCCCGATGAAGGCACCGTGCTGCTCAACGGCGAGGACGTCACCACGATGCCCATGTATCAGCGGGCCCGCCGGGGGATCAACTATCTGCCCCAGGAGGCGTCCATCTTCCGGCGGCTGACGGTCGAGGAAAACATCCTGGCCATCCTGGAGACGCTGGGCCTGGGCCAGGAGGAAAAGGCCCGCCGCCTGGAAGAACTCCTGGGCGAACTCAAGATCGGGCACCTGGCCACCCACAAGGCCTTCTCCCTGTCCGGAGGCGAGCGGCGGCGGGTCGAGATCACCCGGGCCCTGGTCACTTCGCCGTCCTTCATCCTCCTCGACGAGCCCTTCGCCGGCATCGACCCCCTGGCCGTGGTCGACATCCAGAACATCGTCCGCCAGCTCAAGAATCGCCGGATCGGTGTCCTCATCTCCGACCACAACGTCCGCGAAACACTCAACGTCTGCGACCGGGCCTACATCCTCAACGAGGGAGTCATCCTCGAGGAGGGACCGCCGGCCAAGATCGCCGCCTCCAAGGTCGCCCGCGAGATTTACCTGGGCGAGCAGTTCAGGCTGTAGCGCATGGCCCTCGAGATCAGACAATCCCTCAGGCTGCAGCAGCAACTGGTCATGACGCCCCAGTTGCAGCAGGCCATCAAGCTGCTGCAGTACGGCCGCCTGGAACTCCTGGACACCATCCAGCAGGAGCTGACGGCCAACCCGGTCCTCGAGGAGGTCGCCGAGGACGAGGGCCCCGAGGCCCCGGACGTCCTCCCCGAGTCGGAGGAGGCCGCGCCCGTCGAGAGCGAGAAGACCGTCGAGGTCAACGTCGAGGAATCGGCCCGCGAGGGGGACATCGACTGGGAAAACTACCTGGGGGAATACAGCTCCCTGCCCGCCCAGACCTCGGTCTACGAGCCCCGCGACGCCCCGTCCTTCGAGAACGTCGTCGCCAAGAAGACCGACCTCAAGGATCACCTGTCCTGGCAACTGCAGATGTCCCATTGCACCCCGGACCAGATGGAGATCGGGGCCTACATCATCGGCAACATCGAGCCGGACGGATACCTGATGGTCTCCCTCGACGAGATCGCCCAGGCCACCGGCCGGAGCGTCGAGGAGGCCCTGGCGGTCCTGACCCGGATCCAGGACTTCGACCCCCCGGGCGTGGCCGCCCGGGACCTGGCCGAATGCCTCCTCATCCAGTGGCGCCAGCTCTACGGAGAGGACGAACTGGCCGAGGCCATTCTCCGCGACCACCTGCCGGACCTGGAGCGGCGGGACTACCAGGGCCTGGCCAAGGCGCTCGGGGCCGACCTCGAGGACCTGGTCGAAACCATCGGGATGATCACCGCCCTGGAGCCCAAACCGGGCCGGACCTACTCGGCCGACGAGCCGGTCTACATCAGCCCGGACATCTACCTCTACAAGATGGGCGACGACTACGCCATCGTCCTCAACGAGGACGGCCTGCCGCGGCTCAGGGTCAACCAGTTCTACAAGCAGGCCCTGACCAATCGGGACGACAAGATGGAGCCCCAGGCCAAGGAGTACATCCAGGACAAACTCCGGTCCGCCGTCTGGCTCATCCGGTCCATCCAGCAGCGGCAGCGGACCATTTACAAGGTCACCGAGTCCATCGTCAACTTCCAGCGCGATTTCCTCGACCGCGGCATCAGCCACCTCAGACCCCTGGTGCTCCGGGACGTGGCCGAGGACGTGGGCATGCACGAGTCGACCATCAGCCGGGTGACGACCAACAAGTACGTCCACACGCCCCAGGGACTGTTCGAACTCAAGTACTTCTTCAACAGCGCCATCCCCAAGGGGAACGGCCAGTCCGTGGCCTCGGAGGCGGTCAAGGAGGCCATCCGGCGGATCATCACCAACGAGGATCCGACCCGGCCTTTGTCCGATCAGGCCATCGCCGACATGCTCCGGCAGAAGGACATCCTCATCGCCCGCCGCACCGTGGCCAAGTACCGGGAAATGCTCGGCATGTCAAGCTCCAGTCGCCGACGACGAAAGAACGCCGCCCCCTGGGCCAAATGAGATCGGCGTTGACAAGGCGGCCTCTTTCTGCTAGCTAAGAACACCTTGAATCCGGCGCATCCGGCGCCCAGGAGAGATCGATAATGCAACTGTCCGTAACCTTTCGACACGTCGAACCGTCCGACACGCTCAAGACCTACGCCCGGGGAAAGCTGGAGAAGATCCAGCGCCTGCTCGACGCGCCGTTGACCGCGGCGGTGGTGCTGTCGGTCGAGAAATTTCGGCACGTGGCCGACGTGACCCTCAACGCCGACGGTTTCACCGTCCACAGCAACGAGGTCACCGGCGATCTGTATTCGGCCATCGACCTGTCCACCGACAAGATCGAACGTCAAATCAAACGCCGACGGGAAAAGATCCGCAACCGAAAAGGACGGCCCCACGCCTATCGCATCGACGTGGTTCAGTTGGCCCCGCCCTCCGGAGAACTCGGGAGCGAGGCGGCGTCCGAGACCGAACCGCGCATTCTCGAGACCAACCGGCTCGTCGCCGCCCCGATGGACGTGGACGAGGCCGCCCGGCGTCTGGCCGAATCGGAGGAGGCCTTTTTCGTGTTCACCAACGCCCGAACCGACACCATCAACGTCATTTACCGGCGCGGGGACGGGCACTTCGGTCTTTTCGAACCCTATAGCAGTTGACCATGCACCTGACCGACTTACTCAGCCCCGACTCGATCATCGCCGAACTCCGGGGCGGGGACAAGACATCGGTTCTTCAGGAGCTGGCTTCCGTCCTGGTGGACCGAAGCCCCGGTCTGGACCTGGAAGACCTGGTCAACATCCTGCTCGAGCGGGAACAACTGGGCAGCACCGGCATCGGCGACGGCATCGCCATCCCCCACGGCAAGGTGGCCCATCTGGACCGCCTGTTGGTGTCCTTCGGGCGGACCTCGCGAGGGGTCCCCTTCGAGGCCATGGATGATCGGCCGGTCCATCTCTTTTTTCTACTCGTCGCCCCGGAGAATTCGGCCGGGATGCACCTCAAGGCCCTGGCCAAGATCTCGAGGCTCTTGCAGGACAGCGCCCTGAAGAAGTCGCTTCGGGAGGCCCCGGACCGGGAAACCATTTTCGACCTCATCAGCCGTTGGGACCGTAATCCGTGACCGGACGCCCGCCGGGACCACCCGGGCGCAAGTTATAAGCTTCGCGCGACGGGCCGTCCCGGCCCACATCGGTCTCGGCGACAGGGCCGCCGCGGGGGGGCCGTTCGCCCCGCCGGCCGTCCGGACCGCTTCGCGGGAGGTCCCATGACCGAGGCCGCCGCCGCCCACGACACCCGAATCATCATCGTCACCGGCCTGTCCGGAT
>JAHJDS010000019.1 GCA_018812395.1 Pseudomonadota bacterium | reverse complement strand
TTGTCGGCGGTGTTGAATTCGTAGTCTCCCGGTAACATTATCCCGAGCGTTTTGCTGGAGCCGTCAGCAAAGACAACGGTGCGGCTTGATACCTTGCCATCAAAGTAGACATTAGCTTTTTTGATTACGGTTACGTCCTTGAATTCTGTCATGGTGTTTCTCCTGAATTTTTATAATGATTGATTCTTTGCGGCAGCACGGCCCGCCAGCCAACCAGTGGAGAAGGCTGCCTGCAGGTTGTAGCCGCCTGTATCCCCTTGAATATCAAGGAGCTCTCCCGCCAGAAAAAGTCCCTTTGTCAGCCGGGATTCCATGGTTCTGGGATCGACCTCTTTGGTGTCTATGCCGCCGGCGGTGACAATTGCCTCGGTAAAGGGGCGGAAACCTGTCACCTCCAATCTGAATTCTTTAAGCCAGGACTTCAGGCGGCGCCGCTCTTTGGTGGAGATGCTATGGACTTTACGATTGGCAGGGATATTTGTCAATTCCAGACAGACCGGGACCATTTCCCGGGTGGCCGGCGGCCAAGGCGATTTCTCCCTGACCATCACCACCCCTAAAAACGGCGACAAGCTGGCCTATGGCCTCGGCCGGCCGGGCAAGCTCCGGCTGACGTTCATCGCCCAGGTCACGCCCAAGAAATACGCCAACAAGGTCCGGTGGACCTTCCCGACCATCAAGGGCTCCCAGCGCAAGGTGACCTATCCCACCGGCCGCAAGACGTTCGACCGGGTGACCTACACCAAGCTGCCGCCGAAAAACTCGGCCTTTGGCCCCAAGGTGGTCAAGGCCCGGCTCGAGGCCGGCGGCTGTCGGGTCTCTGACCAGCGCCGTTTCTACGTCTTCTATCCCCTCGGGGAACGCAACAACCCGGCGGGCAAGTACCCCAACTGGTTCTATTACTGGCGACAGACCCCGGCCGCCCGGCCGTACGGACAGCGGGTCAGGATCGAATACGGCGGCACCTGGTTCAAGGGCTGTAAGCAGCGGTTAGTCCCGGCGATATTTCATCCGGGATGGGCCTACAAGACCCTTCACGTCTGCGATCTGTCCAGGGACAACTTCCGTCTGGACTATCCTCTGATCAACCGCTATTGGGTCAATAAGTTCAAGGGGTTCCTGACGGCCCGGTACATCGATGTCTTCGCCCTGGCGGTGATCCACGAATACGTGCACCAGCGCTGCTACCACGCCTGGCGGGCGGGCAAGACGATCATTGACAACGATCAGGACGGCATCCCGGACGGCGTCGAGTTGGGGATGAAGTTCAGCCCGAAAAAATTCCAGACCTATTACCCCCAAAAGCTGAGCAAGATCGGCGGCGACGAGGAGTGGCTGGCCTACGAGGAGATGGGCCGCCACAACCCGGGTCAGTTCAAGAAACACGACTGGGCCGCGCCGGGCAGCCAGTGGCCGTGATCCCTTTTCAGGCCGGCGGACGGGCCGGCGTTGAGACGCCGGCATCTTCCTCGAAAGAGTATCCGTACCGCGTTCCGCGGCCGGTCCGGCCGGCTCCCTTGTAAAGCCGGCCTGGCCCGGCCTGACCACGCCGCCCTTGGATCGCGGCCGAATCAAGAAGACAACTTCACTGGCCACTTGGTCAGACGAGCAATACTCCCAGAGGAGTATCTGCACCGCGTTCCATGGGCGGTCCGGCCGGCTCGCTTGTAAAGCCGGCCCGGCCCGGCCCGACCACGCCGCCCTTGGACTGCGGACACATCCAGGTCACAACCCCGCCGGCCCCCTTCCGTTCTGATAAACTAATGGTCATGTGCCGGCTGAAGACTAGATGGACCTTCCTGGCCGCCGTGGCCGTCAGCGCGGCAATCGTCCTGAGTGTATATGCGGTCGTTGTTTGTCCGCCCCCGGGCAACGAGCCCGAGCTGGTGGTGCGGGTCAGTGAGGTGCGGCCCGTGAAACCGAACACCTGGCTGGTGCCGGCCGCGGCCGTGGCCGGGGGGGCCGAGGGGCGCCACGTCATCCGTCTGAACTACCTGCGCGCCCAGCGGGTGCCGGTCGAGGTGGTGGGCCGCCGGGCCGGCGACTTGGTGGTTCGAGGCGGCCGGCTCAAGGCCGGCGACCTGGTGGTGGTTCCGCCCGCAAACGTCCCGCCCCGCTCCGCCCTGGCCCCGGAGGGCGGAGTCAGTCATGAACGCCTGATCGGCCTGGTGCTGGAGGCCGGGCTTCGGGCCGCCCGAGCAAAAAACCTGGCCGAGAGTCTGCGCTTCATCTCGCCGGGGTACCGCGACCAGTGGGGCTTCAACCGCCGTCTGCTGGGGGCCATGCTCAAGACGGCCTTTCAACGGTTCGACTCCCCCCGAATAGACCTGGCCTCCCCGCCGCTCATCGAAGTCCAGGGAGATAGGGCCCGGGTGCGATTGGCCATGCGACTGACCGCCGTATACGCCGGCCGCCGCAACTACCTTTTGGGAGACGACCGGGCTCCGAATCAGGTGATGGTCGAACTCAGCCGGACGGACAAGGGCTGGAAGATCAGCCGGGTGTCGGGGCTGCGGCCCTTGGGCTTTGAACCGAAATTCCTGCGGATGCTGGGGGCCGAGGTGGGGGTCGCCCTGAGTCGGGCCGAGAAAATGCGCCGCCGGACGGATTGCATGCGCTGCAAGCGGCGCATGGAGAAGCGCTTCCTGGGACAATGAAATATATTGTGGAAAATGGGATCAAGGAAGGTTAGACCACATTGGCCGCAGGGTGGCATTATGGGATTGAACGACCTATGATTCGGGGAATGATCATGCTACTCTTGATCCAGAGGTTGCCGCAACTGCCGCGGCATTATACCGGGTGACAGAGGTTTTGGAGTAATTGGTGACCGATGCTGGCCGGCCACAAGGATCGTCGATAGTCAGCGATGTCGATGTCCTGGCCAGGGTCCGAATTTTTTCCTCGCTCAACAAGAGGCACCTGAATCGGATCACCAAATTGGTCCGGAATCATCGGTTCCAAACGGATGAGGTAATTATCCGGCAGGGCGAACGCGACGGGCGGCTTTTCATCGTGGTCAGCGGCATGGTCGAGGTTATCAAGAATTTGGGCCAGCGGAGAGAAAGGACCGTTCAGACCATCAAGCCTCCCGGCTATTTCGGGGAAATGGCCCTGATAGATGATTTGGAGCGATCGGCCACGGTGATTGCCCGGGAGGAGACACATGTCATTTCCTTAGAGCAGCTACACCTGCGTCAGGCCATGGCCGAACACCCGTCCATTGCCATCGAGTTGCTCAAGACCTTGAGTGGCCGCATCCGGACAATTGAAAAAGGCATGGTCAACATCCTCGGCGGCCTGCTGCCCATCTGCGCCAATTGCAAGAACATCCGCCAGGAAGATGGTTCATGGACCCGGATAGAGACATACATCGCGAATCGTTCCGAGGCGGTATTCAGCCATGGCATCTGTCCCGATTGCGCCAGGGAGCTATATCCGGAAATATACAAGGACCGGCAGACCGACTAAATTAGATATGCCTGTTACGTTTCACCAGATCGGACCGGCACGGGGACAAACGAGGGGATGCCCTCACTACGGCGGTATAATTCCGTCGGGTATTTTTGTGGAGGTGACAAATCATGGACAAGAAAAAGGTATTGGTGCTCCTGGGCAGCCCGCGGAAAAAGGGCAACAGCGCGACCCTGGCCGGGCGGATCGCGGCCGGGGCCGAAGGCGCCGGGGCCGAGGTGGAGATGGTCTATCTGCACGGCCTCAAAATATCGCCCTGCCAGTCGTGCTACGCCTGCCACAAACCCAAGAGCGAAGGCTGCGCCATTGACGACGACATGCAGCCGCTCTACGCCAAACTGAAGGCGGCCGACGCCTGGGTGTTCGCCGGGCCGGTGTACTGGTTCAGCATGTCGGCCCAGACCAAGCTGGTCATGGACCGCCTCTTTGCCATGGGGGCCTATAAGATCGATCCCCGGGGCAAGAAGGCCGGCGTGGCCATGAGCTTCGGCGACACCGACCCGTTCACCTCGGGCTGCGTCAACGCTCTGCGCACCTTTCAAGACGCCTTCCGTTACATCGGCCTGCCCTTGGCCGGCATAGTCTACGGCAGCGCCAACGAGCCCGGCGAGATCGCGGCTAATGCCACCCTGATGCAGCAAGCCGAAGAGTTGGGGAAAAAATTGGCGGGGTGATCGGACCCGACCTCACGCCTTGGTCAAAATCGCCCCACCCCGGGAACGGGTCGGTTGATGCTGCTCGTGATTTTCGATATCGACGGCACCCTGCTGAACACCTATCAGGTCGATGGAGACTGCTACGTCCGAGCCCTGGAAATTGAATTCAACATACACCTGCTTGACCAGGACTGGGATCAGTTTGACACGGTGACCGACGCCGGAATTTTCCGAGAACTCTTTTGGCAAAACTTCGGCCGGTTCCCCGAGCCAGGGGAGGTCCGGGCCTTTATCGACCGGTTCGTGGCCCTGCTCGAAAAATCTCACCAGGATTCCCCCGAGCTTTTTCAG
>JAHJDS010000169.1 GCA_018812395.1 Pseudomonadota bacterium | reverse complement strand
TGATCAAGATCGACACCAATGAGTTCGTGAGCGTCGCCGACGCCACCAACGCCGTGGAGCGGGCCATCTCCCGGAACAAGGTCGACTTCCTGGTCGGCGGCTTCAGGTCCGAGGCCGTCCTGGTGATGCAGGACATCGCCATGGACAACAAGAAGATCTTCATGGGCTGCGGCGCGGCCCACCCCAAGCTGTGCACCCGGGTGGCCAAGAACTACAAGCGCTACAAGTACTGGTTCCGGGTGACGCCCATCAACTCCCGCTTCCTGGGCAAGGTGGACTTCATTCTGCTGGCCACGGTCGCCGGCATCATGCGCCACACCCTGGGCCTGAAAGTGGTCAAGGTGGCCGTGGTCGCCGAGAAGGCGGTCTGGGCCGACCCCATCGTCCGCGCCTCTAAGGTAATTTTGCCCAAATTGGGGATGAAGATCGTCGGCGTCTGGCGGCCCTCCCCGGTGGCCAAGGACGTCACGGCCGAACTGACGGCCATGAAGCGGGCCGGGGCCCACATCATCTTCACCTCCTTCTCCTCGTCGGTGGGGATCACCTTCGCCCGGCAGTGGGGCGAGCTCAAGATTCCGGCCGCGGCGGTGGGGATCAACGTCGAGTCCCAGAAGGACGGCTTCTGGAAGGCCACCCGGGGCATGGGCAACTACACCCTGACCATGAGCACCTACACCCGGGGGGTCCACATCACCCCGAAGACCATTCCCTGGGTCGAGGCGTACTACCGGCGGTTCGGCGAGGGGCCGACCTACACCGCCGGGACAGACGAGGCCATTCACGTCCTGGCCCTGGCCATCACCAAGGCCGGCTCCCTCGACCCGGACAAGATCGTGCCCTTCCTGGAGAAGACCAGATACTACGGCACCGCCGGGCTGTTGGTCTTTGACAAAAGCCACGACGTCATCTGGGGTCCGGGCTACGTCACCTCGCTGGGCGTCCAGTGGCAGAACGGCAAGAACCTGTGCGTCTGGCCCTACAAGTGGCAGTACGCCAAGGGCAAGTTCCTGACCTACAAGGGCTGCACGCCTTACAAGCTGCCGCCCTGGGTGGTCAAGTACTGGAAAGGTCGTAAGTAGACGGTCCTGGGGGGCGGGTCCGCCGGTGTCGGGCCCGCCCCCGTCCTTAACCGAAACATGGCGCGTCCCGGGCCAGGCCCCGACCGGGAGGTCGGTCGGCGTGGCGGGGGACAACTGTATCGCGGCTGAAACGAGGTCGAGTGGATGTCACTAGACAACTTCTTGAACATCATCGTCAGCGGTCTGATCAACGGCAGTATCTACGCCTTGCTGGCCATCGCCTTTTCCTTGATCCTGGGCGTGGCTCGGATCGTCAACATCGCCCACACCGCCTTCTACATGCTGGCGGCCTATTTCATTTACATCGGCCTGGAGTTCGCGGGCCTGCCGGTCCTGGTGTCCATGGTACTGTCCGTGCCGGCGACGGTCCTGTTGGGACTGATCTGCTACCGGCTGTTCATCAAGCCCGTCCAGGAGCACGAGGCCTCGGTCCTGATCGCCACCATCGCCCTGGCCATGGTCATCCAGGAGATCCTGCTGCTGATCTTCGCCGGCAGTTTTCGGGGTGCGCCGAACCTCATCTCGGGATTCATCGAGATCTCCGGCTTCCGGGTCACCAACCAGCAACTGCTGACCATCGTCGTGGCCCTGGCCACGCTGGGGGTGATCTGGACCTTCCTGATGAAGACCCGGCTGGGGCTGGCCGTCAGGTCCACCGCCCAGGACCGGGAGATCGCCAACCTGATGGGCATGAACGTCACCCGGGTGGCGATGTGGACCATGGCCGTGTCCGTGGCCCTGGCCGCCGTGGCCGGGGCCATCGTCGCCCCCTTGCGGATCCTCGAGCCCCACATGTGGATGCACCCCCTGATCATGATGCTGGCCATCGTTGTCCTGGGGGGTCTGGGTAGCGTCCTGGGCAGTTTCGTCGGGGCCTACATCCTGTCCTTTACCGAGTCCATCGTCGTCGTCATGTTGCCCGGGGGGGCCTATCTCAAGGACTCGATCGCGTTGTCGATCATGATTCTGGTGCTGGTCATCCGTCCCGAAGGTCTCTTCGGCGTCAAGTTCGAGGAAGAGAGGTGACATGCGAGCGCTAACCACTTATCCGCGCCGAGCCTACACCATTTTCCGGACCGAGGTCCTGGTCCTGCCCAGCCGCATCGTGGTCCTGCTTTTCGCCGTGGCGTTGCTCGTCATCCCCCTGTTCACCCAGGATCCATACTGGCTCAGGGTCCTGATTCAGAGCAGCATTTTCGCCATTTTCGCCGCCAGCTGGGACCTGTTGTCCGGCTTCACCGGTCAGATGAACTTCGGGCACGCCCTGTTCTTCGGCGTGTCGGCCTACGTCACGGCCATGATCAACCTCTACCTCCACCTGCCGCCCGTGTTCAGCATCCCACTAGGAGCCCTGGCCGGGGTCATGTGCGGGTTGATCGTCGGCATCCCCTGCCTCCGGCTCCGGGGGGCCTACCTGGCCCTGACCACCCTGGCCTTTCCGATCATCCTGCTGGGCATCGTCTTCGCCATCCCGGGGATCACCGGCGGCGAGCTGGGCCTGACCAGCGACATCCTGACCGGCGGGATGCGGCGAATGGCCCGCCTGTCCCCCAACCGGGTGACGGATTACTACGTCTGCGTCCTGGCGATGCTGGTCCTGGGCGGCGTGATGTGGAAGATCACCGACTCCCGGGTCGGCATCATCTTCCACGCCATCCGGGAGGACGAGCTGGCGGTCAGGGCCTCGGGCGTGAACACGGTCCGGTACAAGCTCATGGCCTTCTGTCTCTCCGGCTTTTTCGCCGGGATCGCCGGGGGACTGTTCGCCCATTTCCTGCGCCAGGCCGGACCGGACAACCTGATGGTCACCCGGTCCTTCGAGGTGATTATCTGGAGCGTGTTCGGCGGGATCGCCTCCATCTACGGCCCCATCGCCGGGGTGTTCATTCTCTATCCGTTGCTCGAGTTCTTCCGGGTCCTGCCCCAGATCAGGATGCTCCTTTTCGCCGCGATGGTCCTGGCCATCCTGTTGTTCATGCCCGAGGGGCTCATCCCCTGGGTGCGGGACAAGATCGAGAAGATTTGTCCCCGATGCAAGAACCGGAACGTGGCCACCAGAAAGACGTGCCGCGTCTGCACGGCCGATCTCGACTAGCCCGATCAATGTGGAGGAGTTAAGACATGGATCACAAGGCGGCATATCTCGCCAAACCCTGGACCGCGTTTTACCCGGAGGGCGTCCCGGCCCAAGTCGAGGTGTCGGTGGTCCCCATCCCCCGGCTGTTCGATCAGGTGGTCGAGAAGTACGGCCACAAGACGGCCCTGATCTTCTACGGCAAAAAGATCAGCTACCGCGACCTGAGCGACCAGATCGACCGCTTGGCCGCGGCCCTGGCCGAGTTGGGGGTCAAGAAGGGCGACAAGGTGGCCTTGTTTCTGCTCAACTCCCCCCAGTACGTCATCGCCTACATGGCCGTCCTCAAGAACGGGGCGGTGGTCACCCCGGTCAGCCCGGTCTACACCAGCCAGGAGGTCAAGCATCAACTGACCGACAGCGGGGCCCAGACGGTCATCTGCTAGGACGTGCTGCTGGACAAGGTCGAGCAGACCGGTCTCGAACTCAAAAACGTCATCCTGACCGGGATCGGCGAGTACCTGCCCGCCCTCAAGAAACTGGCCGCCAAGAGCGCCATGGCCAAGCACTTCGGC
>JAHJDS010000168.1 GCA_018812395.1 Pseudomonadota bacterium | reverse complement strand
GCCGGGATCGACCCGGCCGCGATCGACGTGGTCATCTTGATTGGCGAGGAGTACAAGGATTATCTCTGCCAGACGGCCGGCATCCGGCTCCAGGAGGAGATCGGGGCCCGCCGGGCCTGGGCCTTTGACCTGGTCGGCCAGGGCACGACCCTGCTCACCGGCCTGCGCCTGGCCCGGGACCTGATGATCGGCGACCCGGACGTGGAGACCGTGCTCCTGGCCGGCGGGAGCCGCAACGTGGACCTCCTGGATTACGCCAACCCCGACACCCACTGGCTGCTCCCCACGGCGGCCGGCGGCGGGGCGGTGATTTTGAGACGGGGGCTGGAGCGCAACCGGCTGCTGGGCTGGCGCATGGTCGTCGATCCGGAGATGGCCGACGAGGTCTACGTGCCCGGCGGCGGGACCCTGAATTACTTCCGTCCGGAAAACCTCAACTCGCCGGAGATGTTCTTTCAGACGCCGCGACCCGAGGTGGTGCGCGCCTATTTGGCTGAAAAATTCGCCGTCCGGCTGGGCGACGCCGTCGAGGCCGCGCTGGCCGACGCCGGCCTGGCCGGGGCGGACTACCTGGCCCTGCCGCACCTGACGCCGGCCCAGCGGCGGACGGTCCTGACCCGCTTGGGTCTGGACGAACGGCAAAGCCTGGACCTGGCTGAGCGGGGCCACGTCGGCCCCTTTGACCCGCTGCTCGGTCTGAACCTGGCGATTGAGGACGGCCGGGTCGGGCCAGGGGACAAGGTGGTCTTGGCCGCGTCCGGCATCGGCTTCACTTACGTCGCCGCGGTCATCGACTGGACCGGCTGACCCGACCCTCCGGCCCTTTCTTCATGGCCGGTCTTGATCTGACAATAAACCAAGGTCTGAATGGCGGGTGCTGGCGACGGCCCGACCGCCCCGGCTCGCCTAAAAAGCCGGGGCGGTCAGGCCGTCAGGTACATCCGTACGATTATGATGTGGTTGTCTAGGCGCCCAGGAACCGGGCCAGGGCCTCATCTCGCTGGGGCTGGTCGTGGAGGACGATCGAATAGTGGTTGCTGCCCTGGACATCGGCCAGCTCGCCCCGGGGCAGATCCTGGAGCAGCTTGTTCGTCGCCCGCTCGGGCAGGACCAGTCCCTTTTCCGGGCCAAAGCCGACCGTGGCCCGCAGGATCAGGACCGGGCAGGTCACGTTCGGGTAGAGGGCCGGCGCGTCCAGGGCGAGGACGTTTTGCCTTTCCTCGGCGATGTGTTCGGGCTGGACGCGGTCGGCCACGCCGCCGGCCACCGGTTCCAGGCCCCAGCGATACCAGGCCTCGATCTCGGGTGTAAAGGGCTGCAGGTCCGGGTTTTTCCGCAGGATGTCGATCAGGTCGTCGGCGGTCCGAAAGACCTGGCCCAGGCGCTCCAGGGCGGGCTGGATGGCCTTCGTCACCTTGCCCCATTCCTCGACGGTCAGGTCGGCCCCGGCGTCGAACAACACGGCCCGGTCCACCCGATCGGGGTGCCGGGCGGCGCAGGCCAGGGTGATATACGCCCCCAGGGAGTGGCCCATGAGGGCCACCCTGTCCAGACCGAGGTCGTCCAGCACGGCGATGATGTCGGCCACGTGGAGGTCGGCCGAGTAGCCCGTCGGCGGCTTGTCGGACAGGCCCCGGCCCCGGAGGTCCAGGCCCAGGACCCGGTGCCGGGCGGCCAGGGGCGGGGCGACGTTGAACCAGGAGCGGCCGTTGGCGGTGATGCCGTGGACGCCGAGCACGGTCAGGCCGTCCGCCTCGGCGACGGCCCACTCGGACAGATGGAGGTCGACTCCGGCGCCTTGGGCCCAAATGGAATTCGGCTCGAACATGGGATGACTCCTATTTCCGGGGCGCCTGGGGCGGGCTGACCCCAGCCCATCCGCCGAGGACCTGGACGCCGTCCTGGTTGAAGCAGATCGTCTCCACCGTCACCCGGTTTGTTTCATTATCCAACTCCTTGACCTCGACCCGGGCGGTGATCGTGTCGCCGAAGCGGACCGGGGTGGAGAAACCCAGGCCCTGGTGCAGGTAGATGGTTCCCGGCCCGGGCAGGGTCGTGCCCAGGATGGTCGAGATGAAGCCGGCCACCAGCATGCCGTGGGTGACCTGCCCCCACTTAATGTACCACCCTTTGAGTTAGGGCCTGATTGATTTTTCGGTTCGTCCCTGGTGCGGCGGTCCAGGGAGGCATCAGGCCAAACCCAGAAGGGCGCACGGCCTCCGGGGCCGGCGGTCGGTAACCCAGGGAGCTGTGCGGTCTGAAGGGATTATACGCCATCTCTCGATGATCACCCGGGCCTCCCGGAGGGTATAGAAGAGCTCGCCGTTGAGGACTTCATCCCGCCGCTTGCCGTTGAGGCTCTCGTTGTCGCCGTTCTCCCAGGGACGGCCGGGCTCGATGAAAAGTTTTTCGGCCCGATCCTCCCTCGCCGGGAACGAACCGCATGGGCCGTAAACTCGGGGCCATTGTCCGACCGGATGCGAGCCGGGGTCCCCCTCGGTGTCATTCCGCCGATCCTAGGCCATGAGAACCGCTCTACGACTGAAATCTATCTCCACAGAATCGGCGAAAGCGAACGTGCGGCCATGGCTACCTTCGAGCAGGTTGTGACAGATTCACACCCAAAGTCACACCCAAACCGCCATGGGTTAGCCAGGCTGCGACTAGTAAAGGGTTAACCGGTATGGCTAACCCCTTGAAATCAATATGGCGGAAGTGCATGGGAATCGAACCCACCAGCGGCCTTGCTCAGACCGCCCACCGGATTTGAAGTACTGTAGCCCCCCAATTCAGAAGCACAAGCATGTCTGTAAGTTACCGATTTCTCTACAATGGCGTTGCGTCTACCCGGTAGGATGAGAGCGACGAACGCGGTCATCAGGCCAGGAATCCTACCCTATTCTACCCGCTCCCAGCCGGGAGACCAATCAACTCATGCAGGTATTTGTCCGTCGTGCTGGCGTTCTCGTGGCCCAATAATGCCTGAATCCGAGCACGGTCAACACCGTCCCTATATAGTTTTGAGGCATAGTAATGCCGCCAGCAATGAAGTGTGAAATAGGGGACTGCCGCAGCCGCACAGGCTTTGACCTGGGCATCGTGTGCCCAATCGTAAGAAAGGGCCCGTGGCGGAACTGGAGCGTCTATCCATTCGAAAACGAAGTGGGTGTTGGGATGTCTTCGGCGCCGCGACCGCAAGCGCCCTGCCAGTTCCGGCGAGATGGGCACTCGCCGAGGCGTCCGGACACCGCCGCGTTTCTTTCTGGTATATAGGTCTAGGAAGTAGGGTTCGGCCTCCGCCTGGATGTCGACCCATTGGACGACAAGCCCTTCCCTTGGCCGAGCGCCGGTCCCGGCATAGACTTCGAAAAGGTCCCGATGTTTGGGGCCGGCCGCAACCAGCATAGCCGCCACCTGGGCATCGGTGGGTAGAAATTTTGCACCCCGTTCGACCGAATAGCGCTCCACCCGGGCAAATGGGTTTTCGGGAAAGTCACGCTCCTGGCGCTTGGTGCCCCAAGGCCGGTTCCACGCCGCCTGCAGGAGCGTCAAGGCCTTGTTGATCTCGTTTCGAGTTAGTCCCTGGTCCAACAGGTCCGCGGCCCACTCTTCAGCCCAAGCTTCCACCATGTTGACGGTGATTGAGGTTACGGGCAATTCGGCCCATTCGGGCACCCTGGCCAATACCTGGCGGAAGACCCACCGGTGATCCTGGGCGTATCGGAGCGACCGATGGAGTTCGACCCAGGTGACCCGATCGTTAAGCAGCTCCAGCACGGTGGGGCATGAGTCTGTGGGGATCTCCGGCGGATCGATCGGCAGACGGCCGCTGCGCAGGTACTCGGCTATGGCCTCGGCCTCGGCTATTTCGGCCGCCTTTTTGGTTGG
>JAHJDS010000167.1 GCA_018812395.1 Pseudomonadota bacterium | reverse complement strand
GGCCGGCCTCGAGCCCGGCCCGCCGCCACAGCGGCTCCTCGACGGCCGCCCCGGCGGCGGCCTGCCTGATGAGGCGGTCGAGTTCCGCCTCGTGGCCGGCGAAATCGCCGGGTCGATATGATCCGCCGCCCGTCACGCCGGCTCGCCTCCCGGCCCCGCTTCCTCCTGGGCCGCGGCCAGGCGGCTGGTGGTCATCCGCAGCCGCTCGCACAGAACCAGGTTCAGATTGAACAGGACCTGATTGGCCGTGGTCGGCGTGGTCTTGGTGATCTTGTGCAGGAACTGCTGGTTGATGACCATCACCTCCAGATCGGTCATGGCCACCACGTCGGCCGTGCGGGGCATGCTGGTCAGAAAGGCCATCTCCCCGAAGATCTGTCCTCGGCCGAAGGTGGCCAGGGAAAAATCCCGGCCGTCTTGCCGAAAGCGGACCTCGGCCGCCCCCGAGAGCAGCAGGAACATCTCGTGGCCCACCTCGCCGGCCCGGATGATCCTGTCTCCCCGTCGGCACTTGATGATTGTCCCGGCCTTGAGAAAGCGGCTGATCTCGTCGTCGGACAAACCGGCGAACAGGGGGATGTCCCGCTCGTAAAGGCGCGTCGACATGAAATACCACAGGTCTTCCTCGCTCTTGAGGCGGGCCGGGACGTAGCTGATCCGGGGCGGGAATTTCCGGGCGAACCACTCGGCCGGGCCGGGATCGTTGTCCAAATCGCGGGCCAGACGCCACAGCGGCGAGGCGCAGCGCCTCAGGTGCGCGACGTCCTCGGTGACGAGCACCAACGCGATCTTGAGCCCGGTGTCCGGGTCGTAGACGTTGTCCTTGTAGCGCCGGAAACCCAGTTGCTCGTAGAGCTGGACCAGGGCCGGGGCGCAGTCGCAAAACACGAACTGGCAGCCGCGTTCCCGGGCGACGCGATAACCCTCGACCAGTAGGCGGCCCAGCAGGACCGATCCCCGGTGCTCGGGGTTGAGCATCAGCCGCGAGGCCAGGGCCAGCTCCCGTGCGGGACGCTCGTCGAACCGGTTCAGGGCGTAGTATTGGCGGTAGCGGTCCGGGATTTGGCCCTGATCGAGCCAGGTCAGGCGCAGGGTGGCCTGCACCGTCTGGCCGTCGGTGACGTAGAGCAGGGTCGAGAACTCGTCCACCGGGTCGGTGATCACCCGGCGGGCGTGGTCGGCGCCGTGGATGGTCTTGCCCATTTCCTCGACGTAGACCTGGTAGCGGTACCGATAGACCAGGGACCGCTCGGAATCGGTCGAGGCCGTCCGGATCTCGAGATCCCTGGTGGCCGGTGGGGCCGTTGCCGGGTCGGTCATGTTCTGTTCCCGTTTCCAGGGGTTAGGCCAAAGCTTAGGCCCATAGTGCAACAACGGTTCGCGAATCGTCAAGGCCGGCGTCCGGTCCCGCCTCTTTGGCCCGGGCGCCGTTGCTCCAAAAATAAAAAGCTAAAGGTTAAACTTTTAACTTGGCAAACTCCCGGGGAGAGGCTATACTGGGGGCCAATCAACGATCCCCGGCGACCCTGGTTTCGGCCTGTCCCCGGTTCGGGGCAAGGCCGACCATCCGCCGGATCGGTCTTCCACCCGGGAGCGAGGGGGTGTCGGACCAAACACCGGACTTGGACAACCGCGCCACCCTGGTGGGGGTGGAAGAGGGGCTCGGCCGCGCCAAACCGAGGCCGGTCCCTGGTTCCGGGGTTTTTCCGACACCCCTTCTCCAAGGAGCCAAGTCGTTGGCACTACGAGCGATCAGGAACGAGCCGGCCGACAAGCCGGGCCTCAGAATGAATGAACTGATGGCCGCCACCGGTCTGCCCCGGTCCACCCTGGCCCACTACGTCAAGGAGGGCCTGTTGCTCCCGCCGGTCAAGACCAGCGTCAACATGGCCTACTACGCCCCTGAATCCGTGGAGCGGGTGCGATTCATTCAGGCCATGAAGGCCCGGCACCTACCGCTGGGAAAGATCAAGACGCTTCTGGCCCTGAGGGACAAGGGTCTGGACCCCTGGCTGGTGGTGGAGTTGAACCAGGTCATCTTCGGGCCTTCCGAGGCGACCATGGACCGGGCCGAGTTCGTCCGGGAGACCGGGCTGACCGACGACCAACTGGCCTCCCTGCTCGAGGCGGGGCTGCTCTTGCCTTTGGAGCCGGACCGTTTTGACCGGCAGGACGCGGCCTTGGGGGCCTTTTACGCCCAGGCCCTGGCCCAGGGCGTATCGCCCGGCGATTTTTCGTTTTATGTCCGCTACGCCCGGCTCATCGTCGCCGAGGAGATGCAGTTTCGCCGGCGAATCACCGCCGGGCTGTCCTTCGAGCGCGAGGCCGAGATCACCAGCCAATTGGTCCGGAGCGTCCGGGCTTTACGGGGCTACATCCTCGATCGCTGCTTCCAGCGGGAGGTGGCCGCCCGGCAGGAACGGCGGCTGCGGGAGCTTGTGGAGGAGGACGGCGAAACCAAACCCGATTCGGATCGGGAGTGACCCGCCCCCGGTGGTCTGTCGCGGCCGCCGGGCGTCGGGGCGTTGGAGGGTCAATAAAGCGGCGGCGTAGATCCGGCTCGCCGCCGCTGGGGGGGATCGGATGTCGGCTTGGGGGGTTGAGGGGAGCCGTTATGGCCGCGGGCTCCGGTGCTTGTCCCTGAATCCGTCTGGCCCGATTGTATTTTCCCATGGCCCTGACAGGCTGATCGATCGGCCCCGCTCGTCATTTTCTCAGGCCGGACACAGGAGGACCGCCCATGGCCGTCAAGAAGATCTTTTTAGGCGAGGAGTTCATGCCGACCCAGTGGTACAACCTCAATGCCGATTTCCCGTCACCCATGCCGCCGCTCCGGGACCCGGTCACTCAAAAATTGATCACGCCCGACTTCTTCAAGCCGTGGTCGCCCATGTCCCTGGTGGCCCAGGACGTGACGCCCGAGCGGTGGATCGACATTCCCGAGGAGGTTCTCGGCATCTACAAGATCTGGCGGCCGACGCCGCTTTATCGGGCCGACGGCCTGGAGCGGCTCCTGGGCTACGCCGGCAAGATCTACTTCAAGCACGAAGGCGTCTCGCCCCCGGGGTCGCACAAGCCCAACACGGCCGTGGCCCAGGCCTATTTCACCCAAAAGGACGGCATCCGACGGGTGACCACCGAGACCGGGGCCGGACAATGGGGCTCGGCCCTGGCCTTCGCCACCCAGCAGTTCGGGCTGGAGTTGAAGGTGTACATGGTCCGGGTGTCCTACGATCAAAAGCCTTACCGCCGGATGATGATGGAGTGCTGGGGGGCCGACTGCGTGCCGTCGCCCACCGAGGAAACCGCGGCCGGCCGAGAAATCCTGGCCAAGGACCCCAACAGCCCGGGCAGCCTGGGCATCGCCATCTCCGAGGCCCTGGAGGTGGCGATGAATGACCGGGACACCAGATATCTGCTGGGCTCGGTGACCAATCACGTCTTGCTCCACCAGACCGTCATCGGCCTGGAGGCCAAAAAACAGTTCGAAGCCTTGGGGGATGACCCGAAGGTGGTCATCGGCTGCGCCGGGGGCGGGTCCAACTTCGCCGGGGCGGCCTTTCCGTTCGTGGCCGACAAGATCGCCGGCCAAGACATCCGGATCATCGCCGCCGAGCCGACCTCGTGCCCGACCATGACCCGCGGGGTGTACCACTACGACTTCGGGGACACGGCCCGGACCGCCCCGCTGCTGCCGATGCACACCCTGGGCCACGACTTCGTGCCGGCGCCGATCCACGCCGGGGGGCTCCGGTACCACGGCATGGCGCCCATGGTCAGTCACGGCATCAATCTCGGCCTGATCGAGGCCCAGGCCTTTGACCAGATCGAGACCTTCGAGGCCGGTTTGACCTTTGCCCGGGCCGAGGGATTCCTCTCGGCGCCGGAGACCAACCACGCCGTGGCCGCCGTCATCGCCGCGGTCAAACGGTCTCAGGAAGAGGGGCGGAAGCCGACCATCTTTTTCAACTGGTCCGGGCACGGCCTGGTGGACTTGGCCGCCTACGACGCCTACATGAGCGGGAAACTGACCCGCTACGCCCTGCCCCAAGAGGAGATCGAACGGGCGCTGCGGGCCCTGGAGGAATTGCCCAAGGTGGCCTGAAACTGGCTGGTGGTGGGACGACCCTGATGCCCTATCGCGCCTTTGATCGGATCGAGCTCCGCTGCCCCAAGCTGGGCGGCGCCGTCGGCTTCGGCTATTGCCGGCAGGTCCGGGACGGTCTGCCGTGTGCCCGAACGCTCCTCTGCTTTCAACGGCTTTTTCCGGTCGCGGCCTACTTCCGTCGGGTGCTCGAGCCCGAGACGTTCGACCGCGTCTTTTGCACCCCGGACCCGACCCGACTGGACGCCTTCCTCCTGGCCGTGCGCCAGGCCCGGCGATCGGTCGGACCGGCCCCCGTCCGGGTGTCTCGACCCGAGTCGGACATCGACCGCCGGACCGATCGCCGGGAGGAAGCCGGCGCTTGCCCGCCGGTTGACGGACCGGAACCGGTCCGCTAAAGCGGCTTCAGACGGCGGCCGCCGCCCGCCGGGTCCGGACCTTGTCCGCCCGGACCCTCCGGGGCGAAGGTCGAGTCAATTGGGAAGGATTATCGTTTCCTCGCCGCGGTGCCTGGCGCCTAATCCGGCTGGATGGTGCTGCCCGGCGGGAAATCGGCCACCGTCTTGCCTCGGGAGGGCAGGGCCAGGCTGTGCCGGGCGTGGACCGAAACGACCCGCACCCGGCCGATCAGGGTGCCCGGAATCCGGTAGGTCCGGCCCGTGGCCGTCTTGATCGGTTCGCCCGGACCGAAGACCTCGAAGCCCGACCCCCGACGGACGCCCGTGTCCCGACCGATGGCCAGGACCACGTACTTGCCCTGCCGCCGGACCACGAATCCGGTCCAGGGGATCCGCTTGAGCCCGCTTTTCAGGTCCCGGGCCAGCCGTTGGCACAGCTTAAAGATCATCTGGTCCACGCCCTCGCCCAGGGGCAGCTTGCCGCGCTGCATCAGCATCCGTTCGATGTCGGTCATCTCCAGCTCGCCGCGCCGGCTGTAGCGGGCGATCAGGGTCTCGTCGGCCATGTTGTAGGCCCGGACCTCCATCTCGACCCTCAAGAACGGCGCCGGCTCGCGAAACCCCCACAGGCCCACCAGTTGCGTCGACACCGCCAGATCGGAGACCATCCCGAAAATGACCACGTTGACGCCGGCCTTTCTGCCGGCGATGACGATCTTTTCGGCGTACCAGTCATTGATCCCGCCGACCGGCACCGGCGGCAGGGTCAGGACGTTGGACGGCAGGACCACGAAATGCCCGCTGCGCCTGAGAAGCGTCGTCAACAGCTTGGTCGCCCGGACGTGGAAGTCACGCCTGCCCTTGGGCAACAGGGTGTGAAAGGGCAGGACCACGATTCTTTTTTTGAGTGAAGGGGCCGACAGGCCGCCGGCCACGTAGTCCAGCATGGCGTCCTTGACCCGGGTATACGTCTCACACGAGGCCAGGGTCATGAGCGCCAGGCCGATCATCGCCCAGCGCAGGGTCGTCCTCTTGAACATGTTACTCCCGTCAGCGAACAAGATAAGGCGGGCCCCGCCGCCGGGGGCTTTTTGGGGCCCGCGGGAAATAATTTTTGTACTATAGCCCACTACGCCGGCCAAACTCAAGCGGAATCAACCGAGGGGTCGTCGGCCGGCGAGGCGCCCGATCAGCGGCTGATGGCGAAACCGGAGTGGGGCTCGCCCGGCGGCTGCCAATCCACGTCGATCCGCTCCACCCGGGCCAGGGGCGGTCCCTGGCGGCACCAGTCGATCAGGGCCTGAATCCGGTCGGTCGGCCCCTGGGCCAGGACCTCGACCCGGCCGTCGGGCAGGTTTCTGACCCAGCCCGTCAGGCCCAGACCCACGGCCCGTTCCTGGGTCGAGGCCCGATACCACACCCCCTGCACCCGTCCCGAGATGACGAATCGGGCCTGTTGCGCCTGGCTCATCGGTCTTGACACCCCCCTCAGGAAACCACCTGGGGAATGAGTTGGATCAGGTTCTTGATCTCCTCGGCCAACTCGGGCGGGATTTCCAGAAACTTGACGCCCAGTTGGACCTCGTCCTCGCCGCCGGCCGCCGTGGAGACCACCCGGGCGGCCACGTCGTCGTAAGATCGGCCCGAGGGCAGGCCAAAGGCCAAGGACAAGTTCTCCTCCTTGGCCGGCTTGGCCCGGGTCAGGATCCTGGCCCCGCCCTCGCTCAGGTCGACCATCATGCCCTGGACCGGTTCCGGGCCCAGGGACTCGGCCTGGATGGCGGTCGGAATGGCCGTGTGCAGGCGCGGCGCCTCCCGGAGGGTGACCTCCTCGAGTTCCTCGGGATAGGCCACGAACAGCATCGGCGACGGGTCGTAATGGATCTGGATCACCTCGGTGCTGAAGCCGACGACCCGGCCCTGGTCCACGAACCGGATGATACACGGCCCGCCGCTGACGGTAAAGGCCGCCGTGCCGTCGTGGAGCGGCATTTCCAGGATGAGGTATCTCTCGGACTTGACGCCGATGACCTTGGTGCGGGAACGGATCTTTTGGGAGCCCATCTCCCGCTCGACGACCACTTCCAGTCCGGACCTGAACATGGCGAGTGTCCTCTGCTAATCGTCCGTTTGAACGAGGCCCTCGAAGGTCCGTTCGTCGATGACCCGAATGCCCAGTCGGCGGGCCTTGTCCAGTTTGGAGCCCGGGTTTTCGCCGGCGACAACCAGGTCGGTGTTGGGGGAGACCGAACCGGTCACCCGGCCGCCGCGGCGCTCGATCAGGTCCCGGGCCTGGTCCCGGGTCAGGCCGGCCAGGGTCCCGGTCAGGACGACGGTCTTGCCGGCCAGGGGCGACTCCGCCGGGTGCGGACGCCGGGGCGTCTTAATGTCCAGCATGTCCGCCAATCGCCGGGCGACCTTTTTGTTCTGGTCAACGCTGAAAAAGTTGAGGATGCTGTCAATGGTCTTGTCGCCGATGAACTTGACGGGTTTTCCGTCTTGGCCCAAAAAATCGTCGTGTTCGGCCTCGGCCAGGGCCGTCAGAGTGCCGAAATGGTCGGCCAGAATGGCGGCGTTGGTCTGGCCGACCAGGGCTATCCCTAGGGCGTAGATCACCTTGGCCAAGGGGGCCTTCCGGGCGCGATCCAGGGCGTTGATCATATTGGCCGCTGACTTTTGGGCCATTCTCTCCAAGGGGACGAGCTGGTCCTCGGTCAGGGTGAGCAGGTCGGGCGGCGTCTCGATCAGGCCCCGCGCCAGCAGTTGGGCGATCAGCTTGGGACCCAGGCCGTCGATGTCCAGCCCCGCCTTGGAGGCGAAATGGATCAGGGCCCCCCGTCGAACGGCCGGGCAGTCCAGGTTGACGCACTTGAGGGCGGTTTCCCCGGCCAGGCGCTTGACCGGCGC
>JAHJDS010000166.1 GCA_018812395.1 Pseudomonadota bacterium | reverse complement strand
GCATGCAAGGCGGTGGCACCAGCAACTACCCGCCCTTATTAAATAAATCAAACAGACCTTTCTGTTGATGACGGTCGATTTTTTTCCGGCCGGCTCGCCGGGGCCCTGCCAAAAACCAATGCCTTTGTCCGGGGTGACCCAGACAACTCGTTGTCTGGGTCGCGCCGCGACAAGTGGTCCGACCGAGGAGTAACCGTGTCGGAATGGGCCGCGCCCTGTCTTTGGCCAGTCACGCCTTCCCACCTTGTTCTACCTGAGTTGTTGGGCTATATTTGGCGGTATTCACCATCAATCATGGGGGGGCGGGCCATGACGTCAGGGTTCAACGGGTTTACCAAGCAGACCGTCAAATTTTGGCAGGAACTCAAGAAAAACAACAACAAGACGTGGTTCGATCAAAATCGCGACCTCTACGACGAGCACGTGGTCGCGCCGGCCCGTGAGTTCGTGGCGGCCATGGGCGCCAAGCTCAAAAAAATCGCCCCGGACATCCTGGCCATCCCCAAGGTCAACAAGTCCCTGTTCCGCATCAACCGGGACACCCGGTTTTCGCACGATAAAAGCCCGTACAAGACCCACATGGGCCTCTGGCTGTGGGAGGGGGCCGGGAAACGCATGGAATCCTCGGGATTGTACTTCCACCTGGAGCCGCCCGGAATCATGCTCGGCGTGGGGCTTCATGTCTTCCCCAAGAATTTGCTGGACGTCTATCGGGCCGCGGTGGACGACGGCAAGACCGGCGCGGCCCTGACCCGGATCGTCACCAAAATCGAATCCGCCGGCGACTACGGCGTGGGCGGCGAGCATTATAAGCGCGTGCCCCGCGGTTTCGACCCGGACCACAAGCGGGGCGACCTGCTGCGCCACAACGGCCTGGCGGCCGCGATCCAGTCGAAAATTCCTCAGGAGTTGTATTCACCGGCCCTGGTGGACTGGTGTTTGGAGCGCTACCGGGTCATGGCGCCCCTGCATCGTTGGCTGCGCGACAACGTGGTGGCCAAGGCGGGTAAGAAGTAACGGTACACACTCAGTCCAGATTCAGGCCGCGCTTTTTTCGGGCCCGCGGGTGGAGCCGAAACGTAGTGGAGGCGGCGAGCGTGGACGTGTTATTTACAGACCACCATGCGCCCGTCGCGAAGTACGCCAGTGCGGCTTCGCACCGCGCGGCCGGCCGGGCTCGCTATGACAGCCTCGCCGGCCGCGTTTTTTTTAGTCCGTGCCCGGGCTGATGATTAGCGAGCCGCGGCCCGCTTGTTTCAGGAGCGGCCGGGCTCGCCACCAGGCTTGGGCTTTTGGCGAACGTGCTCATTTAATATGCGGGGCAACGCGCCACTTACCCCCTATACGGCGCAGGCGCCGACGTAGTGGCGCCGGTGACCGCGAGACGGGCCGACCTTTCTGATTAAAACAGCGCCGCGAATCACGCCCGTGGGGCTTCCCACTTGACTCGACCACCAAGGCGTGGCATCTGATTGGTATAATTTTCTCCCCTTTCCTTGAACACCTCTTCTCGAACCGGAACAAACCATGAGCCCCCCGACCAAGAAATCCCTGGGCGCCCGGACCCTGGTCTTTCCCGCGCCGGCCTGGGTCATCGGCAGTTATGACCGGCAAGGCAAACCCAATGTCATGACCGCCGCCTGGGGCGGCATCTGCTGTTCCAAGCCGCCGTGCGTGGGCGTGGCCCTCCGCCGGGCGACCTACACCTACGGCAACCTGGTCGACAAACGGGCCTTCACGGTCAACGTCCCCAGCGAAAAGCACCTCAAGGAGACGGATTACTTCGGCCTGGTCTCGGGCCGCAACACCGACAAATTCGCCGCCACAGGGCTGACCCCTCTGGGCAGCGACCTGGTGGACGCGCCGTACCTGGCCGAGTTCCCGCTGGTGCTGGAGTGCCGGGTGCGCCACGTCAATGACCTGGGCCTGCATACCCTGTTCGTCGGCGAGATCATGGACGTCAAGGCCGACGAGTCGGTCTTGGACGACCAAGGGTTGCCCGTGGTGGACAAGGTGCGGCCCATCGTCTACGGCCCGGAGGTGCGGACCTACCACGGGGTCGGCCCGGTCTTGGGGCGGGCCTTTTCCGCGGGCCGTGATCTGACCTGACCGGCCGTGGGACAGACCGGTCGGGATACAGGGGGACAACCAAGTCTTATAAAATTCTCGGAGGGGGGTCATGGGACTGGTTGGTTTTTTCAAGTCGGTGTTCGGCATCTGCAATACCCCGCGCCTGCCGACCGAATACTGGCGGCGGGATGGGGAAAAGGTGTTCTTCCGGCTGAGCGACGCCCCGGAGCTAAAAGGACCTGACGGCGCGGTCTATCCGGCCGGGGCAGGACTCGAGGCGCCGGTGCTGGTGGTCAACGCCGGGGACCAGGGTTTCGTCGCCTTTCGAGACAAATGCGCCCACATGGGCCGCAAGCTGGACCCGGTGGCCGGCCAGTCCCAGATCCGGTGCTGCAGCCTGGGCAAGTCCACCTACGATTTGTCCGGGGAAAAGGTCAGCGGCCCGGCCAAAGGGCCGATCACCGATTATCCGGTCGAGTTCAGGGACGGGGAGTTGTTCATCACCGTCTCGGCCTAGTTTCGCGGACCAGACACGGCCTCCGCCAAGGACGTTCGCCGGCCGAGGGTCAATCGCAGTCAGGAGGTGGATGGTGAAGAAGTCGTTGGGCCCGAAGCTGCTCGGCCTGCCCGCGCCGGCCTGGGTGGTGGGAACCTATGGCCCGGACGAAAAACCCAACGCCATGACCGTGGCCTGGGCGAGCATTTTTTGTTCCGCGCCGCCGTGCGTCGGGCTGTCCATCGGCCAGAGGCATTACACTCACGAGAACATCCTGGCCCGGCGGGCGTTCACGGTTAACGTCGGGTCGGACCGCTACGTCAAGGAGATCGATTATTTCGGGCTGGTGTCGGGCCGGGACGCGGACAAGTTTTCCGTGACGGGCCTGACGCCGGTGCGGAGCGAGAAGGTGGACGCGCCATACGTGGCCGAGTTTCCGTTGGTGCTCGAATGCGTAGTTTACGAGGAGCATGACGCCGGCTGGACGACGTACTTTGTCGGCGAGATCAGGGACGTCAAGGCCGACGAGGACGTGCTGGGCGAGAACGGCCTGCCTGAACTGGGCAAGGTCCGGCCGTTGATCTACGGCTCAGGGGTGCGGCAGTACCATTGCCTGGGCGACCACCTGGCCCCGGCCTACAGCATCGGCCGGGAGTTGGAGACCGAAGATAACTGAAGGCCGGTCAAGAACGTTCATGTTCTCGATCAGGTCAACGTCCATAGCCGGGCCTCATGTATTCCGGTGGACCTGAGCGGACGGCCGCGGTTTTTTTTCGCAATCCGAAAGAGCAGGGAGAGGGAGTAGTGAAGCGTCTCATGACCCGGCGGGGGTTCTGTCTGGTTTCCACGTCGCTGGTCGGCCTGGGGCCGGGGCTGGCCCGGGCCGGCGGCCAACCCCGCCGGCGGACGCAAAAACTGGCGTTTGACAGCGAAAGCTACGATTTCGAGTTCAGGCGGCTGTTGGGTTACACCGTCTCGGGCGGGGCCGATGTGAACGAGGCCCTGATGACGGCCCGGCGGATCAAGGACGGGGACGCCGATTCCTGGTTCAAACATTGGTCCGCCCTGGCCCGGCAAATGGAGGGGGTCGCCGAGGGGTCCCTGGCCCGGGGACACCGGGTTTCCGCCCGGGAGGCCCTGCTCCGGGCGAGCAACTACCATCGCTCCGCCGGGTTCTACCTCGTCGGCGACCCGTCGGATAGACGCCTGGTCGATTCCTGGCGCCATAGCCGGGACACCTTTTGCCGGGCGGCCAAGCTGATGGACCATCCGGTCGAGATGGTGAGCATCCCCTATCAACGCACCACCCTGCCCGGGTACGTGCTCCGGGCCGATGAGTCCCGCTCTCCCCGCAAGACGCTGATCGTCCAGACCGGCTTTGACGGCACCGGCGAGGAATTGTACTTCGGCTACGCCTTCTTCGCCCTGGCGCGCGGCTACAACGTGCTCATCTTCGAGGGGCCGGGCCAGGG
>JAHJDS010000165.1 GCA_018812395.1 Pseudomonadota bacterium | reverse complement strand
GCCGTGACCATAAAGGTGGCCTTGAATCCCAGCTTGGCGGCCGTCTTGAGCACGCCGGCCGTTTCCCGGTAAATGGTGGCCAGAAAGACGTACTTCACCCCGGCCTTCATCATCCTCACCACCTGGGGATTGAAGTCCAGGGTGCCCCGCTTGTAACTGACCGCGGCCAGGATGGGGATGCCGTACATCTTGGCCTGCCGCTTCAGGCCCTTGAGGCAGTCCTGGCCGAAGTCGTCGTCCTGGTAGATGATGCCCAGCTTGGGCTTTTTAACGCCCAGGTCCTTGACGATGTAGTCCAGGGCGATCCGGACCTGATCGTCATAGTTGGTCAGGACGTGAAACACGTACTTCCGGGGCGGATTGGCCAGCTTGGGCGAAAAGGCGCCGATGCCCACCAATGGAATTCCTTCCCTCATAATGGCCGGAATCATGGCCAGGGTCAGCGACGTGCCGTTGGTGCCCACGATGGCGAAAACCTTGTCCCGGCCGGCGAGCTTGACCACCGAGGCCACCGCCCGCGAGGGCCGGTAACCGTTGTCTTCGACCACCAGCTTGATCTTTCGGCCGTGAATCCCCCCGGCGGCGTTGACCGCCGAGAAATAGACGTTTATCCCGTCCTTGAGTGACTTGCCCACGAAGGCGATCGGGCCGGTCAGGTCCAGGGACGCACCCACTTTCACCCAGTTTTTGGTCACGCCCTTCTCGCCCCCCAGGGCGGTGCCCGTCACGAGCAGGACCAAAAGGCCAACGATCCCGACCAACCTTGCGATTCGCCATGTTCTACGTTTCATCTTTCCCTCCTTTGTTACCCCCGAATTTCGGAGTCCTCTTCTCCACAAATGCCTGAATCGCCTCCTTGTGGTCGGGCGTCTTCCACAACAGGGATTGCGCTTCCGCCTCCCTCAGAAGGAGTGACTCCAGGTCCATTTCCATCCCCCTTTGGAGGATGCTCTTCATCATTCCCAGACTGGCCCGGGGCTTGGCGGCCATCCGCCCGGCCAGATCGTCCGCCGCGGCGTCAAGTTTTTCGGGGGCGACCACGTCCGAGACCAGACCCATCTCCAGGGCCTCCCGGGCCGAGAAGATATTGCCTTCGTAGAACAGTCGCTTGGCCAGGGGCAGACCGACGATCCGGGGCAGGAAATACATGCTCCCCATGTCCGGAACGATGCCCAGATTGGAAAAGACGAAACCGAACCTCGCGCTCTCAGACGCGACGATGAAATCGCAGGCCAGGGTCAGCGCCGCCCCACCGCCGACCGCCGCCCCGTTCACCTTGGCGATGGTGATCTTTTCGAGGGTGTAAAGCTTGGCCATCACGGCCGTGCTCCTCATCAGCCTCTTCCGGCTGGCCGGCGGCGCCATGTCCTGGAGCTCGGCGATGGTGTCCATGTCGCCGCCCGCGGAAAAGGCCCGCCCCGCCCCGGTCAGGATCAAACAGCCCACGTCATCTTCCCGCGCAACCAGATCGAGGGCCGCCATGAGATCCGCGCAGAATTGGGGCGTGACGGCGTTCATACGGTCGGGCCGGTTGAAGGTGATGACGCCGATGCCGTTCGCCTTTTCGTAGTTCATGGTTTCCAGATCCATGTTTCCCCCTAAAAACCTGTCGTGCTGTCTATTCCATGCCAACCACGATCCGGACGGGGTGGCCCACCTTTTGCTCGAGATCGGAAATGCCCTGGTTCACCTCATTTAGTGAAATGACCGAACTGATCGAGGCGGAAAGATCCAGCTTCCCCAAGGCCGCCAGGCCCATCAGGTTTTCCAGGTCAACGATGTCACTGCCAAAGGAGCCGATCAGGGACAGGTCGTTGTACACGAAGAAAAACGGCGGAGAGATGTTTATCCTCTCCGGTCCAATGCCGGCGATCACCGCCCGGCCGCCCCGGCGAAGAGACCTGACCGCCTGGTCGATGGTTACGTTTACGCCTACGAATTCAAAGGCCACATCCACGCCGCGGCCGCCATTGGCGGTCGCCACTTCCTTGTATGTTTTTTCGGTACCGGCCTTGACCGCCACGTCCGCCCCCACCTTGAGGGCCCTCTGCAACGCGAAATCAGAGGTGTCCACGGCGATGATGTTGGCCGCCCCGGAAAGCCGGCAGGCCTGAATGGCGTTCATTCCTAACCCGCCGCAGCCGAAAACGGCCACTGTTTCCCCGGGTCTCACCCGCCCCCGTCGGGTAACGGCATGAAAGGGGGTGGCCACGGCGTCGGTCATGATCGCTGCCTCGAAAAAAGAGACGTTCTCGGGTATTCTGACCAGATTTTTGGCCGGGATGGCGAGGTATTGGGCGAAGGCCCCCTCCCGGTGCATTCCCAGCACCCGCGTCCGGGCGCATATCCCGTCCCGTCCCTCGCGGCACTGGGTACAGGTTCCACAGGTGACCTGCGGATAGATCGCCACCCGGTCGCCCTGTCGCCAGCCCTGGACTCCCTCGCCCAGCTCGCTGACGACCCCGGAAGGCTCGTGGCCGAGGGTGATTGGGGTGTATGCGGTCGGCACCGTGCCCTCGAGGGCCGTGTGCACGTCCGTGGCGCAGATGCCACAGGCCTTCATCTCGACTAAAACCTCGCCCGGTCCGAGACGGGGCCTGTCGATTTCCTCGATAATAAGCGGGGCCTTGGCCTCATGCAGGCGCGCCGCCAGCATCTTGTTGTCGCTCACTTCGTCCTCCTCGGTCACAGGCCCAGGGTTTTGGCGATGGTGTTCCGGTGAATCTGGGAGGTGCCTTCGCCGATCTCCAGCAACTTACAGTCCCGATAAAACCTCGACACCGGATACTCGTCCATGAAGCCGTAACCGCCATGGATCTGGACCGCCTGGGCGCAGACCTGGGTGGCCGTCTCGGTGGCGAACAGCTTGGCCATGGACGCCTCTTTAATGTGCGGGGCGCCCCGAGACGCCAGCCAAGCCGCCTGATAGGTCAGCAGCTTGGCCGCCTCGATCTGGGTGGCCATATCGGCCAGCATCCACTGCAGCCCCTGGAATTTGCCGATGGGCTGACCGAACTGGGGGCGAATCTTGGCGTAGGCCAGAGCGGCGTCATGGGCGGCCCGGGCCATGCCCACGGCGAAAGCGGCGGCCACGATGCGCCCTTCGGTCAAGGTCCCCATGGCGGCCAGAAAACCGGTGTGCTCCCGGCCGAGCATGTTCGTAGCCGGAACCCGGCAATCCTCAAAGACCAACTCCGCGGCCTCGGAGGCCTTCATGCCCATCTTCTTGAGCTTGCGCGAGACCGAGAACCCAGGCGTGTCCCGATCCACGATGAACAGGCTGATCCCCTTCATGCCCAACGATGGGTCGGTGACCGCGGTGACGACCACGAAATCGGCGAACGTCCCGTTGGTGATGAACATCTTGGTGCCATTGATGACGAAATCATCCCCGTCCCGATGCGCCCGGGTGGTCATCGACCCCGGATCCGATCCGGCGCTCGGCTCGGCAAAGGCCCAGGCGCTGATCAGATCACCCTTGATGCCGGGCACCAGATACTTTTGTTTCTGCTCTTCCTTTCCGAAGAACAGGATCGCCGACAGGGCCAGGTAGAGGTGAACGTAAACGCCCAGGTAGATCCCCGGCGACACGTAAGCCAGTTCTTCGGACATGATCACCGAAAACATGGTGTCGCCGCCGCTGCCCCCGAATTCCACCGGAAAACGGGCGCCCAGGTATCCCGGTTCTGCCATCTTTTGGAAGATGGCCCGCGGGTACTCCGCTTTGTCCTCGCATTCCTCGACAAGCGGGGCGATCTCCTTCTGGGCGAATTTCCGAAGCGCGTCCCGGAAGGCCGTCTGCTCATCCGTCAGGGAGAGATCGATCATGGACGTTACTCCTTATTTGCCCTTGAACACGGGCTTCCTCTTTTCCATGAGGGCGGTGAACCCCTCCCGGGCGTCCTCGGACTGGATGCACAGCGTCTGGGCGTAGCACTCGAAATCCAGTTCGGTCATCAGGTCCTTGTCCAGGCTGTGGGCCAGCGCCTTTTTGGTCATCTTGATGGCCAAGGACGGTCCGTTGAGGATCCTGGTCACGAAGTGGCCCACTTCATCGTCAAGGGCCTCCGGAGCCGCGACCCGGTTGATCATGCCCAGCCGAAGGGCCTCCGGGGCCTCGACCGCTTCCCCCAGCATGAGCATCTCCGCGGCCCGGGTGGGACCCACCAGCCGGGGAAGGAGGTAGGTCGCCCCGGCGTCGGCCCCGGTCAGCCCGGCCCGGACAAAGAGAAAGCCGAACCGGGCCGTCTCCACCGCGACTTTAAAATCGCAGGCCAAGGCCAAGGTCGAGCCGCCGCCAAAGGCGTCTCCATTTATCCTGGCGATGACGGGCACATCCAGGGTCCGTATCTCCCAGATGCAATCGAGGAAAACCTTGACCGCCTTTTCGGCCAGGATCGGATCTCGGTTGACCCGAAGTGCCTCGCCGATGTCCGCCCCGGCGCAAAAGGCCTTTCCCTCCCCGGTCAGGATCAACACCTTGATATCCTCGTTCTGACGGACGGCCCGCAAGGCATCGCGCAGGTCAACACCGAGTTGGGTGGTCATGGCGTTGAGAACATCGGGGCGATTCATCGTCAACGTCGCGAGGGCGCCGTCTAGGGTCAGCTTCACGGTCTCGAAGTCCATGTCGTCTCCCTGCTTACACTGGTTCCGGGCCCGGTTGACGGACCGCTAAAAATCGTCGGCCCCGATATACGCCAGGCCCAGCATTTTTCGGGCCTGATCAGGCGTGGCGATGGGCCGTTCGATTTCATGAGCGAGTCGAACCGCCTTTTCGACAAGCTGAGCGTTGCTCTCGGCCAGGACACCTCTGGCAATGTAGAGATTGTCCTCCAACCCTACTCTGACGTGGCCGCCCAGTAACAGACCCATGGTGATCATAGGAAATTGGTGAACCCCAATACCGATGACTTGCCAGGTGGATCCAGGAGGCAACGCCTCGCTCAGGTAGAGCAGATGCTTCGGGGTCGGGACGTTGATCTGTCCGGGGATACCCATGACCAGGCTGAAGTGCATCGGCTCCCTGATCGCCCCGATCTCTTTGAGGAGCAGGGCGTTGTTGATCATGCCTGGGTCGTAAATCTCGATCTCCGGTTTGGTGCCGGCTTCCAGCATCGTCTGGGCGATGAACTCCAGATCGGCGTAGGACTGGGCCAGGGTGAAATCGGAAAGCCACCGGCTCGCCTTGAAATCGTAGCGGCCGGTCATGGTGGACCCGATATTGAGAGAGGCCATTTCCGGTTTCAGGGCGGGCACCATGCCCACCCTCTCCTCGAGGGAGATTTTGGCTGCACCGCCCGTTGACAGGCAGATCAACAAGTCGGTTTGGGTTTTAATCCCTTCAACGATCTCCTTGAAAACGTTGGGATCGGCCGTGGCCCGGCCCTGTTTGTCCCTGGCATGGATGTGAACCACGGCCGCCCCTGCCGCCCAACACCGCACCGCCTGCTCGATGATCTCATCGGGCTGCTCCGGTAGATTGGGGTTGGCCTCTTTGCCGTGTTGCCCGCCGGTCAAGGCCGCGGTGATGATCAGCTTTTCCATACCTATTCCCCGGTGAAATGTGCGTCTCTTTTTTCCACGAAGGCTCCCATTCCCTCTTTCTGGTCCCGCGTGGCCCAGTTGAGCCCAACGGTGTTGATCGAGAAATCGATGGCCGTCTCCAAATCGGTCGTCATCCACTTGTTGATGATGTCCTTCTGGGTTTCCAGGCCCCGGGGGCTTTTGGAGGCGATCTTTTCGGCCCAGCGAAGTGTCTCCTGTTCGAGTTCCGCACGAGGGACGATGGCGTTGAGGAGGTTGAACTTGTCGGCCCGCGCCACGTCCCAGAACTCCCCGGTGAAGCACAGCTCCTTGGTGGCGAAGATCCCGACGGCCGCCGGCAGGATCGCCGCCTCGACGATGGCCGGAATGCCGACGTTGATATTGGGCAGACCGAACCGGGCGTCTTCGGCGGCGATGAGGATGTCGCAGGACAGGGCCAGCTCCAGGCCGGCCCCCAGGCACAGGCCGTGAATGGAGGCGACCAGCGGTTTGCCGATGAACCGGCAGGTGCCAAAGGTTTCATGGAGGAGCTGGCCCATGCGCCGGGCTCCCCACGAGTCCATGTCCTTGACGTAGGCCACGTCAATCCCGGAAGAAAAACCCCGATCGCAGGCCGAGTCCACCACGCCCACCACCACCTCGGGGTCGGCGGCCAAATTCTCGACGGCGTCCTTGATCTCCTCGAGCATCCGGCCATTGAGGGCGTTTAAGACCTTGGGCCGGTCGAGCGTGATGAAGGCCAGTTTTTGCTCTTTCCTGTATTTGATGGTCTCATAAGCCATTTTGTTCACCCTCCTGGGGTCGCCTACAGGCCGCTCTGCCGGGCGATGATCTCCCGCATGATCTCGTTGGTGCCCGCCCCGATGGTGAAGGCGGCCACGTCCCGGTATATGCGGCAGATGGGATATTCCTCCATGTAGCCATAGCCGCCGTGCATCTGGAGGACCTCATTGGCCACCTCCTTGACCAGGGTGGCGGTGTAGAGCTTGGCCATGGAAATCTCCCGGTCGGACCGCTGGCGGTTGTTGATGGCCTCCACGGCCAGGTAGGTCAACTGCCGGGCCGCCGTCATCTTGGTCATCAGATCCGCTAGCCGGTGCCTCCAGACCTGATACTTGACGATCGGCCGTCCGAAGACCTCCCGGTCCCGGCCGTAGGCCAGCGCGTCTTCGAGCATGACGTCCATCGCCCCCAGGGCGAAGCCGCAGAGCACCAGCCGCTCGCCCTGAAAATGCTCCATGATGTATCTGAAGCCGGCGTTCTCCTCACCCAGCAGATTGGTCGCTGGCACCTGGCAGTCCTCAATGATCAGTTCCGCGGTCCCCGAGCAGTGGACCCCCATTTTTTTGAGCCGCCGGCTGACCGAAAACCCGGGCGTGTCGGTCGGCACGACGATAAAGCTCACGCCCCCCGGGCCCTGGCCCCCGGTGCGGACGGCCAGCAGGACATAGTCGGCGATGGTCGCGTTGGTGATGAAGGTTTTGGCGCCGTTGATGACGTAGATGTCGCCTTCCCGGCGGGCCGTGGTCCTGATGGCGCCCACGTCCGAGCCGGTGTTGGGCTCGGAGATGCCCAGACAGCCCAGCAACTCTCCCTTGATGGCCGCGGCCAGATACTTTTCCTTCAGTTCCTCGCTGCCGTAATCCTGGAGGGCGCCGGTGGACATCTCGCACTGCATCATCACCGACACGCCTACGCCGATGTACCGGGACCGGGCCAGCTCCTCGCACAGGATCAGCGTGTACCAGAAGTCGAGCTCGCTGCCGCCGTACTTTTCATCGTAGCGCAGGCCGAGAATCCCCAGGTCGCCGAGCTTCCGGAATATTTCGTGCGGGACGTCCCCGGTCTCCTCCCAGTTCTCGACCTGGGGTTTTATTTCTTTTTCCACGAAGTCCCTAACGGTCTTGCGGAACATGTTGTGTTCCGTGGTGAACGGATCTAAAAAGCTCATCACGACCTCTCCTTGCCGTTCGTTGCGGGCCCGTGGTCTGCCTCCCGGACAAGGCTGGCCCACTGGCCGCCCGGGCGAGGCAAGATCATCTATCTGTCCAGCTTGAACGCCTTGATGGCATTGTCCCGGAGTATCTTCTTCTTGGCCTCGAACGACAGGCCAAGGTCCTCCACCTCGTCCACGCAGCGCTTGAAGGACAACAGCGGGTAGTCCGTGCCCCACAGCACCTTGTCCTGGCCCCAGGAGTTGCAGTACTTCTTGAACGAGTCGGGCCAGAACTTCGGCGCCCGGGCCGACGTCTCGACGTAGACGTTGGGGAACTTCCAGGCCAGGGTCATCATCTCGTCGTGCCAGGGTTGGCCCAAATGGGCGCCAACGATGGTCAGTTCAGGGAAGCCGAGGGCGACCTCGTCCAGGTACATGGGCCGGCCGCATTCGGACGGCAGAAGCGGGCCGGTGTGTCCCACCTGGAAGACAATGGCGATGTCCAGCTCGCAGCACTTGGCCAAGAGGGGATAGTAGAGCTTGTCGTTGGGCGGAAGCCCAACCCGCCCGTTGCCGTAGGCGTAGGGCTCGAGCCGCAGGGCCCGACAGTCGTACTCCTCGACGCACCTCTGGACCTCGTAGTAGGCGGCCATGCCGTCCCGGGGGTCCACGGTGCAGGCCATGTGGAATTTGTCCGGGTATTTCAGGGCCAGCTCGCCGGCCTCGCTGTTGCTGCAAAGCTCCTCACCGTCGAACACGAAGGCCGACAGCAGGAGTTTATCGATCCCGGCCTCTTCCATCTCGGCCAGCATCTGGTCTAAAGTCTTGCCCTGCTTGAACACCTCGTACACGCCGTAGCGCTTGAAGATGTGCCAGAACGAATCCGGCCACAGATGAGTCTTGTCCGGCGTGATCAGAGTGGCCCAGGCATCGATGGCCCCGACTTTTTCGCTCATGTGAAACCTCCTCACTGCACCAAGGTGCCTATTTACCCTTGAACCGAGGACTTCTCTTTTCAGCAAAGGCCTTCGGGCCCTCCCGGGCGTCCTCGGACTGCCGCACTGGCTCCGCCAAAAACTGCTCCAGCCGCAAACCCTCGGCCAGGGGCATTTCCAGGCCGCGATATATGGCCTCCTTGGCCGCCTGCACGGCCAGGGGGGCGTTGCGGCAAATCTTTTGGGCGATGGTCATCGCCTCCGGCAACAGTTCCCCGGCCGGCACCACCCGGTTGACCAGGCCGACGCGCCAGGCCTCCAGGGCGTCGATCCGTTCGGCCGTCAGGATCATTTCCAGGGCCTTGGCCAGGGGTATGAGCCGGGGCAAACGCTGGGTTCCTCCGGCCCCGGGAATGATCCCCCGGCTGACCTCGGTCAGCCCGAAAGAGGCGTTCTCCGAGGCGATCCGGAGGTCGCAGGCCAGGGCCAGCTCCAGGCCGCCGGCCAGGCAATAGCCGTTTATGGCGGCGATGATCGGCTTGAAAATCTCCAGGTTGCGGGTGATCCCGCCCAGGCCGGGCTCGGTCTCGGACTTCATCCGCCGTTGGAGCGGCGTCATGCTCCGGTAGTACTCGGCCAATCTCTTGAGGTCCGCCCCGGCGCAAAAGGCCTTGTCGCCGGCGCCGGTGATGACCGCCACCCACACCTCCGGGTCATCCCGAAAATCGATCCAGGCCTGATTGAGCCGGGCCCAGGCCTCCCCATCAAGGGCGTTCATCGCCTGGGGGCGATCGATGGTGATCAGGACGATTCTTTCCTTTTTCTCGTACCGGATGGTCATGAGATCCCCTCGTGCCTGCCGGTCACGCCTCACACCGGGCGAAAATACTCGATGTCCAGGATGTGGCCCTGTCTATCCTCGGCAAAGACGGCCTCCACCCGAACCCCCTCGAAAAGTTGCTCGGGCCGGTCGGCCTGAATCAAATGGACAAAATTGCTGTCCGCGCCGTCCAGACTTATCAAACCGTGAATCAGGGGGGAGACCGCCGGGTGATGGGGTTTCTGCCCGTAAATCACGGTGTGGGCCACCAGGCGGCCCCCGGGCCCCACCTCGACCCAGTCCTCGGTCTCGACAAAGCAGTGAAGGCACACCCGTTGGGGGGGCGCCTGGACGCGCTCGCACTCGGGGCACCTGACCCCCATGATCCTTTGGTTGTCCCTGAGTTCGACCAAAAATCGGCTGGCCGTTCTTCCCGCCGCATAGCTGAACGGGATGCTGATCTTGCCCGGAACGATCAGCCCTTGGTTCATTTCCGAGTGCATCAATGGCTCCCGTCAGTCGTCCAAGACGTCGAAGTAGAGGATGTCGCCGATGTTGCCCTCTCTTTTTTCCCGGAAAACGGCCCGCACCCGTTGCCCCATGCTCAACTTGTCGATGTCCGATTCACTCAGATAATGGTTGAGGGCCGTGTCGGCTCCGTCGAGCTGGATCAGTCCGGCCCCAAAGGGGGTGGGACGATTGGCCCCCGTGCTGCCGTCGTGAAAGGAGAAATAGATGGAGGTGTAACCGACCAGAACCCCCTCCGGACCGACCTCGGTCCACTGTTCCATACGGCAGTGGCACTCGCCGCAAAACGGCCGGGGGGGCAAAAAGACCGTCCCGCACTGGGCGCAGCGCGTGGCCATGATCCGTCCATTATCCTTCAACTCACGAAAGAAGCGGCTGAAACAGCGCCCGGCCGTGTAGTTGAAGGTCACGTCCATCTTGATCGGCACCCGGAGTAATTCGTCCGCCACTTTCTCGCTCCGCTCTCAGCCTTTGGCGCTCGACAGGATCATCACGTCCGACCAGGAATACACGCCGTAGCCGGTGGCCAGGGCCAATTTAACGTCCGGGACCTGTCTGTCCCCGCCTCGGCCGTGGATTTGAAGGGCCGCTTCGGCTACCCGGATCGTCCCCGAGGCCCCGATGGGGTTGGTGGATAAAACCCCGCCCGAGGGGTTCACCGGCAGCTCGCCGTCCATGGCGGTCACGCCGTCGTCGATCAGCCTCCCGGCCTCCCCGTCCGGGCAAAAACCCAGACACTCGTACCAGGCCAACTCGGCGTAGGTCACCGGCTCGTATAACTCGGCCACGTCCAACTCCTTGAGCGGCTCTTTAATACCGACCTTCTCGTAGGCTTTCCGGGAGGCGTGGCGGAGGGTCCGCATGTGGACCAGGCGTTCCTTCAGGTCGCCCAGGTAGGGAAAATCATGGCGGGTGACCGCCGCCCTGACCCAGGCCGGCCGGGGACACAGCCTTTCGGCCTTACCCTCGCCGGCGAAGATGACGGCGCAGGCCCCGTCGGTGGTCGGACACATCTCCAGGCGATGGATCGGATGGGCCAGATACGGCGAGGCCAGCACCTCCTCGACGGTGATGTCGGGCAGGTGAAGATGGGCCTGGGGATTTTTACAGGCGTTTCGCCGGGCCTTGACGGCCACCTTGGCCGCCTGCTCCTCGGTGACCCCCCGGGCGGCCACGTACTGGGAGATGGACACCGCGAAATTGCCGATGGCCGCCGCGGCCACGTGCCGGTCCCACATCGGGTCGGTCAGGGCCATACCTGCGGTGGTGTGACCGTCCGACTGCTTTTCGAACCCGATGACCATGGCCGTGTCGAAAAGTCCCGAGGCGACGTGATGAAAGCCGGCGATGGCCCCGGATGAGCCCGAGGTCCCGCCGGTGGCGATTTTCCAGCAGTGCTTGCCCAGGCCGCCCGCGCCCATGGCGCACCACATCTCGGGTAAAGCCCGGCCCTCGAACAGTTCCATGTTGGCCAGAATCACGGCGTCGATCTCGGAGACCTTCATTTCGGCGTCCGCCAACGCCGCGGCCGCTGCCTCATAGATCATTTCCATCATGGAAACGTCTTCGCGCCGGCTTTGATGCTTGGTCTGGCCCGTGGCCACGATGGCGACCCGCCTGCCCATGTCCGCCTCTTTCGGTTCGAAATAAAATATTGTCGAAACGCCCCGGGGCTACCGGCCCAGAATCAGCACGCAATGGCCCTGCCCGCAGGGCCCGGTGGTGCCGTGGGCCAGGGCCCGTGAAATTTTTTGTAACTGGGCGCCGCCGGCCTCGCCGCGGAGTTGCACCGCACACTCCAGCACCCGGGCCATGCCGCCCACCACAAAGGGACTGCCGGAAATAAGTCCGCCGGACGGGTTTACGGGCATCTTGCCCTCCCGCCCGGTCTCGCCGGAGAAAAGAAGATCCGCCCCCTGACCGAACGGACACAGACCCAGAGACTCCGACCACATCAACTCCTGATAGGAGTAGTATTCGGACAGCTCGACCACGTCCAGATCACGCCGGGGGTCATCGACGCCGGCCATCCGATACGCCTTGATCGCCGCCATTTGCAGGGTCTCGTCCTTGAATAAAGGCCGGTCGCCCAGATAGTGCGCCCCCAGGACGTTGGCCATCCCCTTAAGCCAGACGGGCCGGTGTCTCGACTGGTCAACGGCCTCTTTCCGGGCCATCACCAGGGCGCAGGCGCCGTCGCCGGTGGGCGCCACGTCAAGCTCCCGCAAGGGAGAGGCCCGCATCCCCGAATCCAAAACCTCCTCGAGGCTGACCACTTTCTGTCGCATGGCCCGGGGATTGTGGGCCCCGTTGGCCCGGTTCTTGGTCACTACCCGGGCCCAGGACTCCGGGGAGACGTCGTACTGATTCATATAGGCCCGGGCCTGAAGAGCGGCGGCCACTAGATAATCGAGGCCGAGGGGTTGTTGGTAAATCGGATCGAACACCCAGTTGGAAATGGCCTCGTGATCAGCTTCGCTGCCCTTGCTGGAGGAAACGACCAGGACCTTTTCATATTCGCCGGTCAACAGATTGATGACGGCTTGATACACGGCCAGGGTTCCATCCCCCGCGACCCGCGTCTCCGGCTTGAGGACCGACCCGACAACCTCGGTCAGGTAAAAATTGGAGGCCGTTCGGCCGTCCCACAGATCGATCGAGGCCGTAACGACCCCGTCCACATCCGCCAGTTCCAGGGAGGCATCCGCCAGGGCCAGCTCCACGGCGTCGAGGACCATCTCCGTGGCGTTCTGGTGGGGGTTGACGGGGCGGTATTCGGTTTGACCGAGACCGATGATGGCGACTTCGTTATCCACAGGGCTCCCTCTGGCGGCATGGCAAACAGGCTTATCAGCAAGAGTGGTGCCAATCACCCGAACCAACCACCGGGCGATGACGACCTAGTAATTATTTACTTTAATTTCAGTTTGATAACCTCTGCGGTGTTTGAATCGACGACGCGGCCTGGGCCCTGATCGGGCCGATAGCCGCCAGAGAGACTGTTTCAAATCGGCGACAGTCAAGTCCGACGCATGGCCAAAGATGGCCCACTCACCGGCCTTGCACAGGGGTGTCTAAAAAAAGGACATGTCTCAAATTTGAAACGCATTGTCCCTAGTCCAGGCCGTACTTCTGCATCTTCTTGTAAAGGTGGCTCCGGTGGACGCCCAAAATCCGGGCGGCGGCACTCCGATTGCCCTGGGTGCGCCCTAGGGCCTGCACGATGCACGACTTCTCCAACTCCTCTGTTTTCTTCTTGAGGCTGGTCTGGGCCACGGGAGACGGGAGGGCGTCTTGAGTCGAGGACTGCAGGAACTCGGGAAGATGTTCCATTTCAATGGTATTTCCGGGAGCGACGTTGAGGGCCCGTTCCAGGACATTAT
>JAHJDS010000018.1 GCA_018812395.1 Pseudomonadota bacterium | reverse complement strand
CCGCCCCGGCCGACGTTGGCCGCCGAGGCCGAGCCCAAAAGCATGGCCCCGGTTTTGGCCGCCACCGCGGCGGCGTCGAGGGCGTGGTCGAAGTGGGTGTGGGTGAGGAGCACCGCGTCGAGCCGGTCGGCGCCGGCCCGGGCGAGCCAGCGGTCGATGAGCCCGAGGTCCGGGGCGATTTTTTTTAAAAACAACCCCGGCCCCAGCATCCCCGACGGCCGGGTCAGGTTGGGGTCGATCATCAGCCGGGTGGAGCCGTCCGACAGGACCAGGCAGTTGGTGCCCAGCCAGGTCAGGCCGACCTCCCCGGGCTCGATCGGGGCCGCCGGGAAATAGCGGTCCCGGAAGGGTTCGGAGACGGGATCGGGTCCGGCGGCGGTCATGGTGTCAGGCCGGACGGTTCATCGGCCGGCGTCGCGGACACCGCCCGTCCGGCGCCGGGTCAGGGCCGGCACCGCTTTTGGGCCGGGTCCCAGCGCGTCCCGGGCTTGCACCGGACGCACCAGGTGCGGTCGCCGATCTGGGCCGCGTTCATCCCGGCCACGTCCTTGGTTTGGCAGCGATAGCACATCCAGGCCCCGATGAACACGTGACCGTGGTAGCCGGGCGGGCACCACAGGCACTCGTACTTCTTCTCGGACTTGACGGGAACGGCCTTGTCGGGGCAGGTGACGCAGACGATTCGGCCGCCCATCTCGATCGGGCCGAGGGTTCCCTTGAGGCATCCTCCCCCGCCCTTGGGCGGCAGGGCGACCCGGGTGAACATCGGGTCGGCCACGTCGGCCGGGACAATGGTCGCGGCATTTTTGACCGCGGGCGCGGCCACGGCCGTGGCGGCCAGGGCGAGGGTCAAGACTAAAAACGGCGCAATCAACAAGGCGGCCATTGATTTGATCCGGTCGGTCATGTCATCTCCGTGGTCGGGCGTCGCCCGATCAGTCGCCGGCGAACCGCGGGTTGCCGGCGGCCGGGTGGAGTCCTGAGGGTCGGCCCGTCAGAGCAGGACGGTCAGGAGGTTATCCACCTGGGCGCAGGCCTGGGCGATCAGGTCGGGCAGGGCGGCCTTGTCGATCCGGAGCCGGGTGATGGCGCTGGAGATCATCGCCGGCATGGCCCCATTGCCGGAGTCCCCCACCCCGAGGCGGTTGACCACCACGTCGGCCACGTGGACCACGAGGTCGAGCCGGGTGTAATCGTTGTCCAGGGCGGGCAGGTGATGCCGGGCCAGGGCGGGCAAAAGCCGGGGCGGGAAGTTGCGGAACTTGGCGTAGAGCTCGCCGATCTCGTCGTGGGAGACGCCCAGTATCTTCTGTTCGGCCTCGCGGAAAGTGATGTTCTGTTCGTGGGAGGTCTGCACCAGCCGGATGAACAGGTCGGGGTCGAGTTCGATCAGGATGGCCTTGCCGATGTCGTGGAGCATACCGCCGGTGAAGGCGTCCTCGGCCGCGGTCGGCACCGGGCAGGCCCGGGCCAGGGCCGCGGCGGACACGGCCACGCCCAGGGAGTGACGCCACAACTCCTCGATGGAGACCTCGGACGTCTTGGATTTCTTGCCGAAGGTGTTGACCAGGCTGATGGACATGGCCAGGTCCTGGATGCCGCTCATGCCGATACGGACGATGGCCATCCGGATGCTGGTCACGCCGGAGCCGGCGCTGTAATAGACCGAGTTGGCCACCTGCAAGACCTTGGCGCTGAGGGCCGGGTCGCGCATGATGATCGCCTCGAAGTCCTTGGAGGAGGCGATGGGGTCGTCGGTCAGCCGGTTGAGTTCGAAGACCACCGACGACAGGGTGGGCAGTTCGGTCTCGGTGGACCGGACGGCCTCGACGATTTTTTGTCCCTCGGGGGTGAGCGACCTCTCCGGGAAGTCGCCTCCGCCTGGGCCGGGAGTGTTGGGCATGTCGTCCGTTCGCTCGCTAGGCGGTAAAGTCAAACAACCTTTGTTAGTTCGAGTATAGGTACCTGGGTCGCCGAGGTCAACAAAACACTTGGCCCGCCCCGCCGGGGGGGACCGTCAGGGCTTGACCAGCCGGTGGAGCAGGCTCCGCCGAAGGTCGATGGCCCCCTGGGGGCACATCTCGTGACAGCAGTAGCACCGGATGCACTTGTCGTCGTCGATGCGGGCGCGCTCGCCCCGACGTCCGTCCGGGGCCAAGGTCACGGCGCCGACCGGGCAGGCGTCACGGCAGGACCCGCAACCGATGCAGCGCCTGGTCTTGACCCGCGGCCGCACCGTCAGGGCGCCGCGCATCAGGGGTACCAGCAGCCGCTGGACCGGGTTCATCTCGGAGGGAGCAAAGCCCATGCCGCCGTACACGGTGGTCGGCAGCCGGAAGCCGGGCACCCGCAGTTCGGCCGGGTCGAGCCCGACCAGGTCCACGTCCTCGATCCGGGTGG
>JAHJDS010000164.1 GCA_018812395.1 Pseudomonadota bacterium | reverse complement strand
GGCCGCCCGGCGCAGATCAGGCCGCGGCCGTAGAGGACCAGGCTGGTGGCGTCGTTGGGTTGAAGCGTCACCGCCCGCTCAAAAGACTTCAGGGCCGCATCAAAGCGGCGGTGAATGAGGTGGATGCCGCCCCAAAGGGCATGGGCGGCCGACAGGTTCTGGTCCAGGCGCATGGCCTTGGCCGCCAATTTTTCGGCCTTTTCCAGGGCCCCGGCCTTGTCGGCGGTGAAGCCCTGTCGGGCGTCGATCCAGTGGGTCCAGGCCAGCATCACCCAGGCCAGGGCGTACTTCGGGTCCAACTCGGCCGCCCGGCGAAACAGCCGCCGGGCCTGGTCGTTTTCTCCGGCGCTGAACTTGTTGAAATGGCCCAGACCCCGGACGAAAAAGCTCCAGGCTTCGAGGTTCTTGGTGCTGCTGCGGGATTGTTTGCCGCTGGTCAGCTTGACCATCAGGGCGCTGGCGATCTTGAGGGTGATTTCGTCCTGCAGGGCCAGGACGTCCTTGAGGGGCCGGTCGTATTTTTCGGCCCACAGATGCCGACCGGTCTTGGCGTTGATCAACTGGGCCGTGACCCGGATGCGTTTCCCGGCCTTGATCACGCTGCCTTCCAGGACGTGGGTCGCCCCCAACCGGCGGCCGACTTTTTTGACGTCGACCCCCTTCTTACCCTTGTAGACAAAGGTCGAGTTGCGGGCGATGACCTGCATCGAGGCGATCTTGGACAGGGCGGTGATGATGTTCTCGGTCAGCCCGTCGGCCAGGTACTCCTGGGAGCGGTCCTTGCTCAAATTACTGAAGGGTAACACCGCGATAACCGGCCTGGGTCTGACCCCGCCGTCCGCTATCCGCTTGACCACCAGGCTGACGACTCGCCCGATTCCCGCGAGCAATATCATGGCGACGATGGTCAATAAGACGGCCCGGCGCACGCGACCACGCTGGGGCTGACGTCTTCGACCCGGCCCGGTCCTGGCGGCCGTCTCGTCTTCCCGGCCGGGGCGGACTCGGTAAACTCGTATGGGGTGATCGACGTTCTTGACCCGGCGCTCGCCCAGATGTTTGAAGTCCAGGTCGAGTTTGCCCTTGACCTGATCGTAGATCGTCTGGGACAAACAGACCCCGCCCGGTTCGGCCAGGCCCTCGATCCGGGCGGCGATGTTCACCCCCTCGCCGTAGATTCGGTCGCCCTCGGCGATGACGTCGCCCAGGTTGAGCCCGATCCGCCAGAGCATCCGGCGGTCTTCAGGCAGGTCGGCGTTGCGGACGGCCAGTTCGGCCTGGATTTCCACGGCGCAGACCACCGCGCTCACCGCGCTGTGGAAGGCGGCCAGGAGGTTGTCCCCGGGGCTGTCCACCACCCGGCCGCCGCGGCCGGCGACCAGTTCGGCGATCAGACGCCGGTGCTCGTTGAGGGTCTTGACGGTGGCCGCTTCGTCGTCGGCCATCAGGAGGCTGTAGCCTCGGACGTCGGCCGACATGATCGCGGCCAGGCGGCGGTCGGTGTCGGGGTCGGGCATGGGTCGCGGCTCCGTGATCGAGTGGGCGAGCCAAAAGGGACACGGCCAATGGTTACCACGGCCAGGATATCACATCTTGAAACGAGACGGGCCGGTCGCGGCGGCCTTTATATGAAAAAGTCGCTCGATTCGTCCCCGGGGTGACGTCTTTGGATAAATCAGCGGCGATCCAGCAAGGCCGCGGTCTGGTCGGCCAGCTTGTGGGTGGCCCAGTGGTTCATCAGGTAAAAAAAGTCGGTTTCCGGCCCAAAAAAATAGTAGTCCCGGCGGGGCATGGTCACGCCCAGCTTTTTGAGGAGCCACTGGATGGGCCGCAAGTGCATGGCGTGTTCCAGCCAGAGCCGGAGGCGGGAGATGCGGGGTTCCTCCTTGAGGTACCTCAAAAACTCCCGGCGCAAACTGCGGTTGACCGGCCAGAGGTAGCGGTCGGACAGGAATTTCTTCTCCAGGGCGAAGGTGCCGCGCTCGACGCCGGCCTCCTCGGCGATGCGGCGGGGAATGGGCCGGTCGTAGCCACCGCCCAGGCGCCAGGGGGCCATTTCCTCGGACAGGGTCACCTCCTGGATCTGGGCGATGTTGTTGGCAAAGACAAAGGGCACGGCCACGTGGATGAAGCCGGCCTTGAGCCTGATCTCGGCCAGGTTCAGTCCCGAAAGGCACTGCCGCCTGATTTTCTGGTGGATGTACTTGGGGTGGGTGCCCGGGGTCCACAGCAAATCGCCGTGGTATCCGGTGAACACGGCCGCCACCCGGCAGTTCTCCTGGATATGGCTGGTCAGCGGATGGTGTCCGATCTCGGACCAGTGGCCCGAGTGGCGCTTGGGGTAGTTGGTGGCCAGAAAATACAGCTCGTCCTCGCTGATTTCCTTCCGCCTGGCCTTGTGGACGATCGGTTCCAGACCGAGGGCCTCGACGACCGGCCCGCTCCGCTCGCGCCACTTGGGGCCGATGAGTCGCTCGAGGGGACGGTCGAGGCGCTCGCCGGCAAAGCACCCGGTGACGCCGATGTCCTTGACCAGGGCCGAGACGGCCGTCGAGTCGTAGCCCTCGCTGACGGTGGTGAAGGCGGCCATGGGGAACCGGCGGCCGGGGTCCCCGAGGTTGTCCTTGATGCGCCCCAGGGCCTCTCTCATCAGGCGCAGGTAGGTCCCGTAGGAATCGATGTCGCGGACCTCTGTTCGGGACTGGAACCAAAGGCCGCCCGCGGTGACGACCAGGTTCTCGTAGAAGACCTGGTGGAAGTGGTCGATGGTCGGATGGACGACCTGGAAGCGGCTGTCAAAGCGGTCCACGCCCTTGAACACGCTCAGGCACTCGCGCCAGTAGTCGTGGTGGTCGTCCAGCCGGGCGCCGGTCTTGGCCAGGAGGAGCACCAGGCTGTTGGACACCAGGACCCGGCCGTCGGTCCGGCAGTAGAGGATCCGGTCCACCGAGCCGGTCGAGGCCGGGAAATGGACCTCGTCCCCCTCGAGGCGGACGCCCGAGCCGAAAAAGGCCTCGCTTCGGTGGAATTTTCCGGCCGCGAAGTCACCGTCCCAGACGCCCTCGACCAGCCAGTCGTCGCCCGTCTCCACGGCCGGGCCGTGGATGATCGAGACCTCCCTCGAGGCCGGGTCCGCCTCGGCCAACCAGGCCAGCCGGGGCAGGTCCGGATTGGGTAAGAATTTCAGGTTGAAGGCCGACAAATCTTTCGCCGCCCTTGCCTCGAAAGCCGTTTCGGATTAAGAAGAACCATCAGGACGCTGTTTCCCTGATTAACCCTAAGGGCCGGATCAGGGGATGTCAACCCGGGGGCCGTTCGCCAAACCGCCGTCGCCCCGGGCCACGGCGAACCGCGAACGACGTTTTTGGAGTCCGAGCTTCGGGGCCGTTGTTGACGCCGACGATTGATTATCACTACCGCCGACCCGATGAACTCGGGCCGGAACTCATGGACGAGGTCTGCGCCCTGATCCGGGAGGTGGGTTCGATGCGGCCCGAGCGGGTGCGTGAGAACCTGGAGCGGGCCTTTCTGATCGGTTACGCTCACAGCGGCGGCCGGGTGGTGGGCACCGTCACCCTCAAACGTCCCCGGGCCGAGTACGTCCGCGCGGTCGAGGACAAGACCGGCCTGGATTTGACGGGCTACCTGGAACGGGGCTACACCTCGGTCCGGCCCGCGTACCGGGGCCTGGCGGTGGGGGCGACCCTCATCCGGGAATTGACCACGCGGGCCGCCGGCCGCCCCATTTACGTGGTCATCGCCAGTGACAACGCGGCGGCCCAGGCCCTGGCCCGGGGCGCCGACACCCACCTGCGGGCCACGTTCTTTAGCCAGGCCCTGGGCCAGGAGGTCGGGGTGTGGGTGCAGTCAAACAGCGACCACCACGGTCAATAGCACGACCCAAGTTCGGCGGGGAACCCGGCGAGTTCAAAATGACAAACCTCGACTTGTTGGATGTATGGCGTTTCCAATCGTGCCGGACGGGGTGATTGGCCATTTTTCTGACATCTGGTATGTTATTTGGTGTAAGTTGAACGGCGGATGAGCGCCGTCGGCCCCGGATGTGGGGCCGGCGGCCGCCCACTGGACGGGGAGGGCCATGGCCAGGGTTTATCGGGGCAAACCCGGTCCGCGAATCGTCAAGCGGGGGCTGGCGATCGCCGTGGCGGGCCTGGTGGCGCTGGTCGTCACCCTGGGCGTCATTCAGCTCGACGCCACCGGCGACTGGGACGACCCGTATCTGCGGATCGGCGTCTTGGAAGAGCCCAAGACCCTCAATCCCTGGCTGGCCAGCGACGCCTGGTCGCTGCGGGTGCTGGGTCTGATCTACCAACCCCTGTTTATTCGCGATCCCCGGATGAGGCTGATCCCGTGGCTGGCGGCGGCCAAACCCATTCCGGAATATGACGCGGCCACGGTCCGCTATTACCTCGGCCTTTGGGGCCGGCGTCGGCACGCGCCCTGGCGGATGCTGTCTCTGCCCACTCACCGGGCCGGGGCGGTGACCTACACCGTGGTCCTGCGCCGGGTCCAGTGGTCGGACGGCTCGGCGCTCACGGCCGATGACGTCATTTTCACGGGGGAACTGATCCGCCGCTTCCGGATACCGATGTATTACTCCCGCTGGGAGTTCGTGACCCGGATGGAGAAGCTGGGACCGCGACGGGTGAGGTTCGTGCTCGTGCGGCCCGAACCGGCCTTCACCCGGCGGACGGTGACGACGCCCATCGTCCAGAAAAAGCAGTGGACCGTGATCGCCGCCCAGGCGGCCCGGTCGCGAAGTCCGCTGATCAAGCTCATCCGGTACAAGCTGAGTCGCCCCATTGGTTCCGGACCTTTCGTCCTGAAGCGATGGCGGCACGGCGTGTATCTCTTTTTGACCAGAAACCCGCGCTTCTTCGGCCGGGGAAAGGTCGTGGCCGGTCTGCGGCTGGGGCCCCACATCCCCGGAATCATCATCAAAATCTACGGCACCTCGGACGCGGCCGTTCTGGGCCTGCGCAAGGGGGCCATCGACTTCTACTGGAACACCATCCTGCCCGGGTATCTGCGGCAGTTGCAGGGCGAGGACGACGTCAAGCTTTTTGCCAACCAGAAGAGCGGGTTCTACTTCTTCGGCTTCAACCTGCGGCGCAAGCCGTTTGACGACGTGAACTTCCGGCGGGCGGTGGCGACGATGATCGACCGGCAGTTCATCATCGATCGCATCCTGCAGAAGGCGGCCACGCCGTTGATGTCGTTCGTGCCGGCCGGGTCGGACTTCTACTGCCCGGGGCTGACGCCCTGCGGCGAGGGCCTGAATCTGGGGGAGCGGGTCCGGGCCGCGGCCGGCATCCTCACCCAGGCCGGCTACACCTGGGACCGGCCGCCGGCGGTCAGCTCGGGCCGGATCGTCAGGGGATACGGCCTCAAGGCCCCCAACGGACGGCCGATCCGGGAGTTCACCATCCTCACCCCGCCGGCCGACTACGACCCCGGGCGGGCGATGGCCGGCATCATGATCCAGGAGTGGCTCCGGCTGTTGGGCATCCCGGTGGTGGCCCGGCCCATGGGCTTCGGCGCCCTGATCCACCGGGTCAAGCACCGCCACGACTTCGACTGTTTCATCTTCGGCTACGGCAACCTGCGCCCCTACCCGAGTTACCTCTGGAACTTCTACCACTCGGGCCACGACCGGCGCGGCGACTGGAACATGAGCGGCTACCGCAATCGGCGCTACGACCAACTGGCCGAGCGGGCCCGGCGCACGGTGGACGAGGATGAACTGCGCGGGCTGGTGTTCCGCCTGCAGCGGATGCTGACCCGGGATATCCCCTATTTTCCGCTCTACAACCCGACCCTGGTCGAGGGCGTCCGGAAAGACCGGTTCACCGGCTGGGTCAAGATGCTGGGGGGCATCGGCAACATCTGGTCGTTCAGCCGCCTTCGGCCGGCGCCGGCCGAATCAACCTCGGACTCCACACCAACGGCCCGGCCATGAAGCGCTATATCCTTTCCCGGCTCGTTCAGATCGTCGTCATCCTGTTCGTCGTCCTGACCATCCTGTTTATTCTGTTCCGGCTGGCCCCGGGCGACCCGGTGGACCGGATGGTCGACCCGAGCATGACCAAGAAGGACCAGCTTTACCTCAAGGCCCAGTTGGGCCTGGACCAGCCGGTCTGGATCCAGTACCTGGCCTATCTGCGGAACTTCGTCACCGGCAACTTCGGCTACTCCTTCCACTACGGCAAACCGGTGATCGACATCATCGCCGACCGTCTGCCCAACACCATCTTGCTGTTCACGACCGCCGTGCTGTTGTCGGCCCTGGTCGGCGTGGCCTGGGGCAAGATCGCCGCCTGGCGCCAGGGCCGGGGCGTGGACACCGCCCTGACCATCGTCTCGCTGGTGACCCACACCCTGTTCCTGCCCTGGGTGGCGCTGTTGCTCATCTGGCTGTTCGGCTACAAGCTGGGCTGGTTCCCGATCAACGGCATGGTTTCGGCCGAGGTCTGGCTGGATCCGCGGGCCGGGTTCTTCAGCAAGGCCACCGACGTGCTCTACCACATGGTCCTCCCCCTGGGGACGCTGTTCCTGCTCCACTTCGGCACGTATCTGCTGGTGATGCGCAGCTCGATGCTGGAGACCCTGCGCGAGGACTACATCGTCACCGCCCGGGCCAAGGGATTGCGGGACAAGGAGATCCGGAACCGCCACGCCGCGCCCAACGCCCGGCTGCCGGTCATCACCAGCGTCGGGCTGTCCCTGGCCTTTTCGATCAACGGCGGGGCCATCACCGAGACCGTGTTCAGTTGGCCGGGGATCGGCCGGGAACTGGTCCGGGCGGTCAGTCAAAGCGACTACCCCCTGGCCCAGGCCTCGTTTCTGCTGCTGTCCCTGGTGGTCCTCTTCTCGAACCTGGTGGTGGACCTGCTGTACGCCTACTTCGACCCCAGGATCAGGTACTGAGAGTGGTCACCCTGGCGGACATGCCTCAGACTCGCCACCCCTGGCTCCAGCGGATGCGGGAGAATTGGGGCCTCTTCCGGCGGAACCTGTTCGGCCGGATCGGCCTGGTGCTGCTGGCCGCCTTCGGGCTGATGGCCCTGCTGAGCTACCTGCCGCCGCTGATCGACCCGATGTACCACCCCATGGTCGGGGTCGATCCGCAGATCATGCACTCGTCCGGCCCCAGTTGGCGCCACTGGCTGGGAACCGACTTCATGGGCCGCGACATCCTGAGCCAGCTTCTGGCCGGGGCTCGGGTGGCGTTCATCGTCGGCGTGTCGGCGGCCTTCATGAGCATCTTTCTGGGGACGTCCATCGGCTTGATCGCCGGGTACGCCGGCGGGTTCCTGGACACCATGCTCATGCGCACGGCGGACATCATCATGGTCCTGCCGACCCTGCTGGTGATCCTGCTGCTCAGTTCGCTTTTCGGACAGCTCAGCATCATGACCATCGTGTTGATGATCGCCTTCTTCCGCTGGCCCGGGGTCAGCCGGGTCATCCGGGCCCAGACGTTGTCCCTCAAGCAGCGGCCGTTCATCGACGCGGCCCGGGTGGCCGGGGCCTCCCACGCCCGGATCATCTTCAAGCACATCATGCCCAACGTGCTGCCCCTGGCTTTTTTGTACATGACCTTCCGGGTGACCTCGGCCATCGTCATCGAGGCGGCCCTGGCCTTCCTGGGCTTCGGCGACCCGTCTACGGTCAGCTGGGGGATGATGCTCCAGTGGGTGTGGAAGACGGGGCACATGTTCCAGGCCCCGTACTGGCTGCTGCCGCCCGGCATCTGCATCTCGCTGTTGACCCTGTCCTTTTACATGCTCGGCCGGGCCATGGACGAGGTGCTCAACCCCAGGCTCCGGAGCATGGAAGAGGCTTGACCACATGGCTCTGCTCGAAGTCGAACATCTGAGTATCGGGTACCGGACGCCCTACGGCGAACTCCGGGCGGTCGAGGACGTGTCCTTCATTGTCGAGGCCGGGCGGTCCTTGGGCCTGGTGGGCGAATCGGGCTGCGGCAAGACGACCATCGGCCTGGCCTGCCTGGGCATTCTGCCCGAGAACGGCCGGGTCACCGCCGGCCGGATCGTCCTCGACGGCGAGAACCTGCCGGACAAGACCGAGGAGGAGATGCGCCACGTCCGCGGGAAGGACGTGGCCATGATCTTCCAGGCGGCGATGAACGCCCTCAACCCGGTCCACCGGGTCAGCGACCAGATGATCGAGGCCGTTTTGACCCACCAGCCCGGCCTCGGCGCCGAGGGGGGCCGCCGGCGGATCGAGGAGTTGTTCCAACTGGTGGGCCTGCCCGTGGAGCGGCTGGAGGATTATCCCCACCAGTACAGCGGCGGCATGCGCCAGCGGGCGATCATCGCCATGGCCCTGGCCAACAACCCCAAGCTGATCATCGCCGACGAGCCGACCACGGCCCTGGACGTCATCGTCCAGGATCAGATTCTCAAGGAGACCGAAAGACTCCAAAAGGAGTTCAACATCGGCATCATCTTCATCTCCCACGACATCTCGATCGTGGCCGAGGTCTGCGACGACATCGGCATCATGTACGCCGGGCAACTGGTGGAGAGCGGTCCGGTGCAGGAGGTCCTTTTTGAGTCCCGACACCCCTACACCCGGGCCCTGGTGTCCTCGTTTCCGCGCCTGGAAGGTGACCTCACCGAGCTGGCGCCCATCCCCGGGGAGCCGCCCAACCTGATCGGGACCATCCCCGGGTGCCGCTTCTGCGACCGCTGTCCCACGCCCGAGTCCTTTTGCCGGCTCGATCCCCCCGAGTGGCGGACGGTCGGCCCTGCCCACCACGTGTTGTGCGACAATCCCGGGTCGGTCACGACCGGGGGAGGCCCGAGCCGGTGATGGCTGAGCGCCCTTCAGCCGACGGCCCGCTCCTGGAACTGGACCAGGTCAGCCGAGTCTACCGGACCAGGACCAGGTTTTTCGGCGGCCGGGGACGGGCGGTGGTCGCCCTGGACCGGGTGTCCCTGACGTTCGATCGGGGCGAGATCTTCGGCCTGGTGGGCGAATCGGGCAGCGGCAAGACCACCTGCGCCCGGCTGATCGTCGGCCTGGAGTCCCCGGACGAGGGGCGCATCGTGCTCGAGGATCAGGACCTGACCGCCCTGCGCGGCCGGGCCTACCGTCAATACCGCCGTCAGGTGCAGATGGTCTTTCAGGACCCGTATCAATCCTTGAATCCCCAGTTGACCATCCTCGACAGCATGGCCGAGCCGCTGATCACCAACCGGATCGACACCCATCGTCAACGCCGGGCCAGGGTCATGGACAGCCTCAAGACCGTCGGTCTGTCGCCGCCCGAGGACTTCATCTACCGCTTTCCCCATCAACTGAGCGGCGGCCAGCGCCAGCGGGTGGCCATCGCCCGGGCGATGATCGTGGACCCGGCGTGCGTGGTGGCCGACGAGCCGACCTCGATGCTGGACGCCTCGTACTCGGCCCAGATCTTCGAACTCCTGCGGGCCCTGCGCCGGGAGTTCTCGGCCACCGTCATCTTCATCACCCATTCCCTGGCCGCGGCCCGGTATCTCTGCGACCGGATCGCGGTCATCTACCGCGGCCGGCTCATGGAGCAGGGGCCGGCGACCGAGGTCATCGAACGACCCCGTCATCCCTATACCCGGGCCCTGCTCGACGCCACGCCCAAGTTCGGCCGGGGTGAGAAGACGCCGCGCTACGACACCTTGATTCAGACCGAGAGGGTTTCGGCCGGCGCCGGGGTGGGCTGCGCCTTCTATCCCCGATGCAAGCCGGCCCGGCCCGAACGCTGCGACCGGGAGATCCCCGTGTGGCGCCAGGTCGGTCCGGACCACGTCGCCGCTTGCCACTTCGCCGCGGGAGGGCCCGAAGCCGGGGGGTGAGGCGCCTCACCCGGCGCCGGCGACCCGTCCCCGGGCCGCCCCGGCCGCCGGGTTGCCGAACACACCTTCCCCGGATATGATGCCCCGGGGGGCACCCGGGCCGAGGCCGTCGGTCGCGGACCACGGGCCGTCGGTTACTGGTGGACGACAAAAACGGTCCGGGACGGGACCCCCGGGACCGGGTAACGCCAGCCGACGGCGGTCGGCCGGCCGATGGATCGCCAGGGCTCATGTTTGGGAAGATCGTCAAACTGATCAAGATTCAGCCCGAGGAAGCGAGACTCTTCCTGTGGATCGCGGTCCTGTTCTTCCTGATTCGGGCCGCCGGACTCGTCTTCGACAACTTCGCCGAGACCACCTTCCTCAAGCGCTTCGGGGTCGAGTACCTGCCCCTGGTGTACGCCGCCAACGCCGTTCTGACCTTCTTCATCATGGGCGCCATGATGGGGCTCATCCGCAAGATGCCCAGCGCCCGGCTGCTGGGCTGGCTGCTGCTCGTCTGCGGGCTGTCGGTGGGGCTGTTGCGGGTCGTGGTCGCCTTCGAGCTGTCGCTGGTCTACCCGGTCCTGTTCCTGCTGCGGGCCCAGTACATGGCGCTGCAGGCGCTGATCTTCTGGAACCTGGCCAACGACCTGTTCAACACCCGTCAATCCAAGCGCCTCTTCCCCCTGCTCGCCGCCGGCGGGGTGCTGGGGGCCATCGTCGGCTCCTTCGGCACGCCGCCCCTGGCCCGGGCGGTGAGTGTGGACAACCTGATGCTGGCCTACATGGTGACCACGGTCCTGGGCGGGGCCGTGGTCTGGCGCATGTCCCGTATCTTCCCCACCCTGGGCCTGACCGACAAGAGGGCCAAGGCCGCCGGGAAGCGGACCTCGTTCCGGGACGAACTCAGAGAGATCTGGCCGCTGATGAAGGAATCGACCCTGATCAAGGTCATGATCCTCCTGACGCTTCTGCCCAACATCCTCATCCCGATCATGAACTACCAGTTCAACGTCATCGTCAACGACGCCTTCGGCACCGAAGGCGGTCTGATCGGATTTCTGTCCTTTTTCTACGGGGTGATGAACGTCATCAGCCTGGTGATCCTGCTGTTCGTGGGACAGATGTACAGCCGGTGGGGCCTGCCGGTGGCCCTGATGTTCCATCCGGCCAACTACATCCTGGCCTTCGTCGCCCTGTTCGTCCGCTTCGACGTCCTGTCGGCCATTTACGCCCGGATCTCGACCAACATCCTGCGGGTGACCATCAACAACCCGGCCCGGGAGGTGTTGATGGGTCTCTTTCCGGCGTCTCTACGGCCCCTGGTCAGGCCCTTTTTGCGGGGCACGGTGGTCCGGGTGGGCATCCTGGTCGGTTCGGGTCTGATCCTGCTCATCGAGTTCGTCTTCAGCCCGGGCGGGCCGCCCGGGTGGCTGGCCGCCTATTTGACCTGGGGCCCGGCCGCCACGGCGCTGGCGGCCGAGTCCAGCGTGGTCGGCGTGGCCCTGGCCCTGGTCGGAGCGGTCATCGGCCTGGGGTGGCTGCTCAGCAGCATCTGGCTCAAGCGGTCCTACTCGTCCATCCTGATGGACCTCATCTCCGGGGACGTGGTGGACCTCAAGTCCCTGGAGCAAGAAGACGTCTCCCAGGTGTTCCAGGACAAACAGGCCCGGGAGCAACTGGTCGAGGCCTGCCGAACGGCCCACGGTCCGGCCTGCATCTGGTACGCCGAGTTGATGAAGGCCCAGGGCGTCAAGGACGTGGACAAGCATCTCTTGGATCTGATCCGCCAAAAGGACGAGGACACCGTCATCGGTCTGCTGCCGCTCCTTCCGGAAGGGGCGATCCCCGAGGCGGTGGACACCTTCCAGGAACTGGCCGATCCCGCCCGCCCGATGCTGACCAGGGCCCTGGCCCTGGCCGCCTCCCGGCTGCCCCTGGAGCATTCCGAACGGTTCTTGCTGGGGCTGCTGCACGAGGACAGTCCGCTGGAGGTCAAGGCCACGGCCGTGGCCGGGCTGTATGGCCGCGACCCGGAGGCCTACCGGCCCATGATCGACGCCTGGCTGGGTGCCGACGCCTCCGCGGAGCGCCTGGCCGGAGTCATCGCCGCCGGCGGCTCGGGGGATGAAAGCTACCTCCCCCGGCTGCGGCGGATGCTGTCCGACGCGGCCGACCCGATCCTGTCCAGGCAGATCCTGATCGCCCTCAATCAACTGGACGACCCGCACCTGTGGAATCTGGTCCTGGCCCGGTTGGGGAGGGACCCCGACTCGGTGCCCCGGGAGGTGATCGAGGACTTCCCCATCACCGGCGATGACTCCGTGCGGGCCTTTATCCGTCTTCTGGGCCACGACTCCGAGGCCGTCCGCAGCCTGGCCCAGGAGAAGTTGCGGGACGCCTCCTACCACCACACCCAACTCCTGATCGAGTGGCTGGCCGTGCCCAACCGCCGTCTCCGGGCGGGGCTCTACGAGCTGATGGAGTCCCTTCAAATCAGCGACCTCGAGATCATCGCCTTCGGCCGGTCGGAGACCGAACGGGCCTACCGCAGCCTAGTCGACAGCGAGGCCCTGGCGCGGCTGATCCCCAAAAGCGTCGAGCGGGACCTGTTGAGGGACCACCTGCGGCAGAAGAAGAACCAGCGCCTGGACACCATCATGCGGGTCCTGGCCACCCAGGGTGACTCGGCCGATCTGCGCATCGTGCTCCGGGGTCTCTACTCGGCCGACGCCCGGCTCCGGTCAAACGCCCTCGAGGCCCTCGAATCCATGGTCGGCCGGAGCCTGTCCCGGGCCATGGTCCCCCTGTTGGAGGACCTGAGCCCGGCCGAGAGCCTGGCCGCGGGCCGCCGGCTGTTCAACATCCGGGGAGACTTTCAATCCAGGACCGATCTCTTCAATCATCTCCTGGCCAAGCACGACTGGGTGACGCTTTTCCTGACCCTGTCGATCCTGGCCCAGGACGGCCCGCCGGACGCCTTTCGGGACCGGATCGAGCGGGCGATGGACGTCGACCACCCGCGGGTGACGAATCTGGCCCGGGCGCTGTTGGCCGGGGTGGCGGGAGCATCCCCACAGGAGGCGATGGTGGCGGAACAAGAAACCAGCCTGTCGGAAAAGATACTGCTGCTTCGGGGCATGGAAATGTTCGCCGGGCTGACGGTGAGCCAGTTGGCCGCCGTGGCCTCGGTGGTCGAGGAAGTGGACCACCCGCCGGGCGAGGTCATCATTCGCGAGGGGGAGGTCGGCGAGTCGATGTATCTGATCGTCTCGGGCCGGGTCATGGTCACCAAGCGGGCCGAGGACGGCTGCGACGTGGACCTGGACGAGCT
>JAHJDS010000163.1 GCA_018812395.1 Pseudomonadota bacterium | reverse complement strand
TAGCGGCCGCCCCGTTCCAAGCCATATCCAGACCGTCGAGGCCGACCAGTTCGCGCCGGGTGGCGACGCCGGCCAGAAACCGGAATCGGTTGTTCGGTCCGTCCTGGCTCAAGGTCAGGGACAGAAAGACCAACGGGGCCACGCCCATGCCGCCCGCCAGCAGGATGTGCTCGCCCCGGGGGGAAATCTCGAACCCTCGACCCAGCGGTCCCCACATTACCAGCGTTTCGCCGTCATGACGTCCGGATAACAGCTTTGTCCCGCGACCGACGACTCTGTAGACCAGACTCAGACGGTCACCATCCCGAGAGGCCAGATGGATCGAAAACGGCCGGGCCAGCAGGGGATCAAGACCCTCGGCCACCCGGACCATCACGAACTGCCCCGGTCGGGCCGTGGCGGCGACCTCGCCCACTCCGCCCAAGAGCAACCGGTAAACGGCCTCGTGGTTCGGCTCCGGCCGGTTTTCCAATATCTCGGCCCGGACCAGGTTCATCACGCCCTCAATCCGGCCACCGCCCCGAAACGGCCGGTGAGCCCTCTTGCGGCCCGGTATGAATAAAAAAGATCGGTCCGGCAGCGGGTGCACAGGCCCATGATCTCGATGTGATCCGGTCTCATCCCGGCCGCCACCAGTTGATCCCGGGACAGGGCCCACAGGTCCACCCGGTCGGGTTCGACCCGGTAGGCGGCAAAGGCCGGTCCGAACTCGGCGTCGAAGTTGGTGAACTGGGCGCAGCACGGCCCCAGCGACGGCCCGATGCCGGCCAGCAGCCGCGCCGGATCGCAGCCCAGGGTCTCGGACATGACCCCCACCGCCCGCCCGAGGATGTTCCGGACGTTGCCCCGCCAGCCGCAGTGGATCACGCCCACGGCCCGGGCCTCCGCGTCGTACAGGATCACCCCTTGGCAGTCGGCCAGCTTGACCATCAGGCCGACGCCCGTCCGCCGGGTGGCCAGGCCGTCCGCTTCAAAACCGCCGGGCGCCCGGCCGTTGTCCACGAGGGTCACCCGGGCGCCGTGGACCTGTCTGGCCCAGATCAGTCGATCCAGGTCCAGGGTCCGGCGCACCAGGTCCTGGTTGCGGGCCACGTTTTCCGGCCTTTCGAGCCCGGTCAGGGCCAGGTTCAGGCTGTCATAGGGCGGTGGGCTGACGCCGCCGGCCCGGGTGAAGACGCCGTGGATCAACTCGGGATGGGTGCTGAAAATATTAAACTGGAAATAGATGATATCGTCGTGGCGGCGCTGTTGCAACCAAGGCCCCTAAATGCAATCTTAACGTACACTTATATCCTTGGACCGCCGTCTTGTCAACTCCTGAATCGCGACCAGCGGGCCGAGGGTGGCCAAATGGGCCTGAACCGGCCGGCAAGGTTTCGCGAATTTTTGCCAGGGGGGTGAAAAAAAGGGAACCGGGCCGGGGTGCGGATTCGGGGCGTCACGCCGGGGGGGTCACATCAATCCCACGGTGGCCAGGATCAGTTGCCGCCGCTCGATCAGGGTCAACGAGAAGTAAAACGGCGACAGGATCAAGGCCGCGATGCATTCTCTGATCTTGTCGTTTCCAGCGTCCATGGTCTTTCCCTACATCTGTTATCGGCCCAAAGGCCTTTGTCCTTTAGTCGGGCAAAAAGCGGACCAATTGGTCGCTGAAAAATAAAGTGTAGGAATTTGTAATAGTTGGAATGGATCGCCTGGGTGCGGCCGTCCTCGGCCGGGGCCTTGGCGCTTCCGAATTCCGAAAATAACGGACGGACTGGACGGGCTAAACGGAATAGCAATAGATCGGGGTCGATCCGCCTGTTGACCGGACGTCGTCGGCCCCGGGGCAAGATTTGGCGGCTCAGTTGGCCGCGACGTCGAAGGCCTGTGAATCCAGGAAGGCCTGGACCATACCGGGATCGAGGTGTTGTCCCCCGGAGGAGACCATCTCCGCGGCGACCTGGCGGTGGTCACGGGCCGGGCGGTGGGGGCGGGGGTGAGTCATGGCGTCGTAGGTGTCGGCCACGGCCAGGATTCTGGCCTCGAGAGGGATGTCCCGGCCGGCCAGACCGTCGGGATAACCCTGGCCGTCGTACCGCTCGTGGTGGCTCCGGATGGCCGGGGCGGCCGATTCAAAGGCGGGCAGGTGCTTGATCAGTCTTTCCGAGACGAGCGGGTGTTGTTTGACCTGGTCGAACTCGCTGCCGGTCAGGCCTTCTTTTTTATCCAGGATCCGACCGGGCACTAAGATGCGGCCGATGTCATGGAGCAGGGCGGCCGATTCGAAGGTATTCGTTGGATCGTGACCAATGGCCCGGGCCAGGTTGCGGGCCATGATCCGCACCCGCTGGGCGTGCCCGACCAGATAGGGGTCCTTGAGTTCGATGGCCTCGGCCAGGGCCCGGACCAGTTCGATATTGTCCTGATCGATCTCGCCCAGACGCCGGGCCACGACCCGGTCGATGTATTCCCGGTAGAGGCGGTTCTCCACCAGGAGACGGTGCTTTTCGACCGCCCGCTCGGTGGCCAGGTACACCGCGTCCAGATCGAACGGCTTGGACAAAAAATCGTCGGCCCCGGCCTGCAGATAGTACACCGGCTTCTTTTCCCGGGAACCGGTCATGACGATGACTGGAATGTCCGGGTCGTGCCGCTTGATCTGGTCGAGCAGGCCGAGCCCGTCCAGGTCGGGCATCTGGAAGTCGGTGATGACGGTGAAGACGTCGTGGTGTTGCAGGGCGTTGATGGCGCGCGAGCCGGATTCGGCGGTAATGACCCGGTAGCCCCGGCGGGCCAGAACCTCCCGGAGCAGGAACGACACGGCCCGGTCGTCGTCGACCACGAGGATGGTCTCCTCCAGGTCGGGCCGGCCGCCGCGCCTTTCCATCCGGGGCCCGGGATGTTCCGAACGTGTGGGGGACATCCATTTCTCTTGGGGCGGAATAAGGCATCTTTATAATAATGATTGAATGGTTTGTCAATCGAAATATGTTGACAAGGGACCCAAATAGTTGGTCAAGAGCCGGTCAGTGACCGGTAACTCGGCGGTTAAACAGGGGCTTTGACGCGGCCGGCCCGGTGGGATATGGTGGTCGACGACAAGGCCGACGTCGGCCCGGGACCGCCCATCGGGCTTCGGCCGGCCGGCATCGGCGGGGGGGAAGGCGGTGACGATCTACAACCTGGTCAGCGCGGTCGGTCTGGTGGCGCTGCTGGCTTTTTGTTGGGCCCTGTCCCACCGTCGCCGGGCAATCAACTGGAAGACGGTCCTGGTCGGCGTGGGCCTGATGGTGATTCTGGCCCTGTTCGTGTTCGTGTCGCCACCGGGACGGCGGCTGCTGTGGCTGATCAACGATGGCGTCGTGGCCCTGATCGGCTATTCCCAAACCGGGATCGAGTTCCTGTTCGGCCCGCTGGCCAAGGCCCCCGGCCGGCCGGGTTCGGTCGGCTTCATCCTGGCCGTCCAGTATCTGCCGACGATCGTCTTCTTCATGGCCCTCATGGCCGTGCTTTATTACGTTCGGCTGATGCCCGTAATAGTCCGGGGGTTCGCCTGGGTGTTCAGGCGCCTGCTGGGAACCAGCGGGGCCGAGTCCCTGGCCGCGGCGGGCAGCATCTTCGTCGGCATCGAGACCACGGGGATGATCCGGCCCTTTTTGCCGGGGCTGACCCGCTCCGAACTCCTGACCCTGCTGACGACCCTGATGGCCACGGTGGCCGCCTCGACCCTGGCCGTGTACGTCGCTTTCCTCCAGCCGGCCTTCCCCCAGATCGCCGGGCACCTGGTCTCGGCCTCGGTGTTGTCCGCGCCGGCGGCGATCGTGGTCAGCAAGCTGCTCTGGCCCGAGACCGAGACGCCGGCCACCCTGGGCCGGGTGGAGATGGCCGGACCGGACCGGGAGGGCGGTTTTTTCCAGGCGGTCATCAACGGGGCCAACGACGGGGTCAGGCTGGTGGCCGGGATCGTGGCCCTTTTGCTGGCTTTTCTCGGGCTGCTGGCCCTGGTCAACGGCGTCCTGGGCTTGATCGGCAAGATCTTTCCGTCAGCCTGGGGGCTGGCCGGGCTGAGCCTGGAGTCCATCCTCCAGTGGGTCTTCTGGCCGTTCGCGGTGCTGATGGGCGTGCCCCTGCCCGACTGTCCGGCCGTGGCCCGCCTATTGGGCGAGCGGGTGATCCTGACCGAGGTGGTGGCCTACCAGCATTTGTCGATGATGCTCAAGGAGAGCCGGCTGGTGGACCCGCGCTCGCTGGTGGTCGCCTCGTATGCGTTATGCGGCTTTGCCCACGTGGCCTCGGTGGCCATCTTCGTGGGCGGGGTCAGCGCCCTGGTGCCCACCCGGACCAGGGAGGTCGCCGCGTTGGGGATGCGGGCCCTGTTCGGGGCGGTGATCGCCACCATTCTGACCGGCTGCCTGGCCGGGATCTTCTATACCGGCCAATCGATACTCTTCGGGCGTTGATTACAGTTGATGCTACTTTTTAGAGGCGAGCAATCTGTCCAGGTTGGCCTGGAAGGTCATGGTGTTCGGGTGGTCCGGGCCCAGGGTTTTGAGGCTGATCTCCAGGGCATGGCGAAAAAAAGATTCTGCCTCAGCCGTTTTGCCTTGAGCATCCAGCACAACGGCTAGGTTGTGCAAAACCAGTGCGTATTCTGGATGATTAGTTCCGGTACTTCCTTTTTTGATCTCTAACACACGACGAGCCAATTTCTCAACTTCGCCGTACTTGCCCTGGGCTAAAAGAATCGAGCCCAGGGTGTTCAGATGGCTGGCGTAAATGGGGTGTTCCGGACCGATAGTCCGATCATCGATCTTTAAGGCATCCCGAGATAGCGTTTCGGCCTCGGGGTATTTGCCCTGTTCCTGAAGTACCACAGCCAGGCTGTTCAAATGGCTGGCGTAATCGGGGTGTTCCTGGCCGATGGTTCTTGCATAGATGATCAGTGCCTGGCGATGTAGTTCCTCGGCCTCGTTGTACTTCTTCTGATCACGAAGCACCTGGCCTAGGTTGTTCAGCCGGTTGGCATATTCAGGGTGTTCGTTCCCTATGGTCTTTACATCGATCTCCAGGGCTTGGCGAAATGTTTGTTCGGCTTCTTCGTAGTTGCCCTGTTCACGGAGTACCAGGCCTAGGTTGGCCAGAGAAATGGCATAATCGGGGTGTTCGGTTCCAATAGTCTTCTCATCGATCGCCAGGACCCGGCGATAAAGTTTCTCGGCCTCGGCGTACTGCCCCCGGTCCTGAAGAACTAGAGCAAGGTTGTTTAGATGTTTGGCGTAATGAGGATTTTCTGTTCCAATGGTCTGCTCATCAATGGATAAGGTCCGCCGATGGAGTTCCTCGGCCTTGGCATACTTGCCCTGGGCCCGATACACTACGGCCAGGTTGTTAAGATGTGCGGCATAGTGAGGGTGTTCGATCCCAATAGAGTTCTTGTCGATATCCAGGGCCCGGCGATAAAACTTCTCGGCCTCGTCATGCTTTCCCTGGGCGTGAAGCACAGCGGCCAAATTGTTAAGATTGGTGCTGTAATGGGGGTGTCCTTCACCCTTGGCCCGGCCCACCCGGTCCAGGCAGGACCGCGACACTATCTCGGCCGATTGGTGCTTGCCACTGTTTCTAAGGTACTCGGACCAACGACTCAAGGCAAAATTGCTGGGGAAGTCTTCCTCTTTGATAGCATCCTGGCTGAGGTCCGTGATGTGGAGCAGATGGGTAATCAACCCGTAGGCCGCCCGGTATGCTCCTTTTTCCATGACGGCCCGGATGATTGCATCCAGGACATTCACCACCCGGGTGCCCGCTTCACGGTTCGGGTCCGGGTCTCGGGCCACCTCCTGGACCAAGCGGTGCATGGCATAACCGCCCGTTTTGTGCCGGGGCTGAATCACCGAAAACTCGGCCAGGGCCTCCAAGATCCGCTGGGCCTCGTCTTCGTCCACCCCCATCACCAGGCCCAGCAACCCCGGCTCGATATGCTCGGCGTGGAAATAGCCCAAAAACCGGAGGGCCTCCAACGCACGTGGGTGCCCGTACTGCCCCTCGGCCAGGGCCAGGG
>JAHJDS010000162.1 GCA_018812395.1 Pseudomonadota bacterium | reverse complement strand
GCCCGGTTTGAGCCTCAATCCGTCGGGCGCGGCGCAAGAAAAAGTCGTATTCTTCATGATCCTCGGGCAGGTAGATGTGGCGGCCGCCCCGGAGCGTGGCGGCCTTGATTATCACCCGCCCGCCCAGGGCCTCGTACGTTGCCGGTCCATCAAACCCCTCGTCCAGGACGTAAGTCAGCGGTTGAAGGACCCGGCCTTGAAGAAGGCGGTGGGTGGCGATCTTGTCCAGGGAGTCCTCCAGGGCCGCCGCGGGCGGGATTACCAGCCGACAGCCGGCCGCTTCGATCTTGGCCCGGTGCGCGGCCAGGATGGGAATCTCCTCGTCCAGGCCGGAGTAATGCACCTGGACGCCCTCCTTGTCGATCAGTCGCAACAGGGCCGCCAGATAGTCGGGTGAGTGGCAGGGAGGTAGGACGTAGGCCGCGTCCACCTCGGGCAGATACAGGTTGCCCGAGGCCGGGTTGGCGTCGGCCAGGACGATCCGGGCCTGGTACTTCATCGACCGCCGCAGGGAGGCCACCTGCGCCAGAATGCCGGGCCCGCCGCCCGGCGTAAGAAGGATCACCACCGGTTCCATGAGACGATTCAACCCCGCATGACGGCCACGTCGTCCATCAGGACCACGTCCAGTTCGCTGCGCTCGAAGGTGCTGATGGCGTCCGCGGGGGTGCAGACAATGGGCTCGCCGTGGAGGTTGAACGAGGTGTTCACCAGCCCGCCGACGCCGGTCAGCCGTTCGAATTCTTTGACAATCTGGTAGTATTCCGGATTCTGCTCGGACGTGACCACCTGGGGGCGGACGGTGTTGTCGCCCTTGTGCATCGCCGCCGGGATGGCAGTCAGAGCCGCGGGCCGGGTCCGAGCGGCGATCATCATGTACGACCGGCAGATGTGTGGCTTTTTCACGTCGAGGTAGTCCTGGGCTCTCTCCGAAAGCAGGACCGGGGCAAAGGGCATCCAGAAATCGCGATACTTGATCTGCTGATTGATCTTCTGGACGGTGTCCTCCCGTCGGGGATCGGCCAGGATGGAACGATTGCCCAAGGCCCGCTGGCCGTACTCCATCCGGCCGCTTAGTCGGGCCACGACCCGGCCCTCGGCCAGCCAGGCCGCGCAGCGGGCCGGGGTTACCCCTTCGGTGACCTGGTATCGGTCAGCCACGCCGGTCCGACGCACCGCCCGCAGGACCTCATCCCGATCGTAGGCCGGCCCGGTGTAGGGATTGGTTAGGGGCGGTAGTTTGGCCCAAGCCGTCGCGTCCGCGTCCAGTTCAGCCAGGTAGCAAGCCCCGAGGCACAACGTGTCGTCCGACGGACTGGGGGGGACGTAGAAGTCGTCTAAAAGGTCATCGTCGGCCAACAGCATGTTCAGCTTAACGTTCATCGCCACCCCACCGCTAAAGACGGCCCGGTGGGAGTCGTACTTGTCCAGTGTGGTCCGGACCCACTGGGTCACGGCCACCTCGCACATTTTTTGCGTCGCGGCGGCCACGCCGTCAAACCGGTGCAGATCGAAGGATTCTTTGAAGTGGAAATACAGGTCGGCGGGGCGACGGCCGTCGATCCAGGTGATCAGGTCGTCTTGAACGCCGAAGGCGCCGTCAAACACGCTATAGCTCTTTTTGGACTCCCGTTCCGGGGCGTAAGGGGCCAGGCCCATGACCTTGTACTCGTGCTGGCCCATTTTCATGCCCATCATCAGGGTGATAAAAAAATAGATCCGGGCGACGTCCACCCGGTTGGACCGGGCCAGTTCCTCGAGTTTTCCCTGGTGAAAGCGGAACAAGGTGCTGGTCGCCCCGTCGCCACCGCCGTCCAGGGTGTAGACCAGGGTGTTGTCGTCCCGAAGGTGACTGGCGAACAGGGCGTAGGCCGCGTGAGCGGTGTGGTGGTCGTAAAACCGGACCTGGTCCGGACTCAGTCCCAGGTGTCGTTTCACCCCGTCCAACCTGATCCGGCGCACCAGGTCCGGATCGCTCTTGAACGCCTCCTCGGCACCGACCCCTGAAAAGTCGTAGAAATGGTCCAGGGCGGCGAACCGTGGATCGTCATACAAGCTTGAGAATACGGATCGATCTTCCACGCCTTGGTAAAGGAGGGGCTTCCAGTATTTCCGATTCAGGTCGTCCCAATCCTCGTTGGTGAAGGTGCACAGGGCTTTGAGCCTGACCATCAGGACGTTCATCGAGGTGCTGGCGTAGGCCACCTGGTCCAGGTCCCGGGCCGTGAGGCCCAACTCGGCCAGGCAGTAATCGATGGACCGGCGGGGATAGCCGTGATCCATTTTCAGGCGCGAAAACCTCTCCTCGGCCACGTGCGCCTTGACTTCCCCGTCGACCATAATGCAGGCCGAGGCGCTGTGTCCGTCGTGTATGCCTAAGACAATCATGCCACTCCTTAGGTGATGCGTTCCTCAGATTCGCGGTAAACCGAGCCGACCCGGCCGGTTGTTAATGGCGTCCCCTGGCCCTCCTAGACGGGTCGAAAAAGCGGCGCCAACGGCGGCCCGGCCAGGCGGTCCGGGAGGTCGCCCGCATCCAGTCCCTGTTTCATGGCCTCCATGACCTGGGCGTAGATCTCCAGGGTGAATCGCACGTCCTCGTCCGTGTGGGCCAGACAGAGGTTGTGGTAGGCGTTGTTGAATACTCCCCGCGAAACAGTCTCCTGCTGCCAAAAGGTCCGCAGGACCGGCGG
>JAHJDS010000161.1 GCA_018812395.1 Pseudomonadota bacterium | reverse complement strand
TGCATGAAGGCCGTGGCCAGCTTGGCCCAGAAGACCGAAAACCGCTCGTCCTTGGCGATCCCCCGGGCGATGACCCGGACCGCCTCGTCCATTTCATCTCGAGCCATGAGCACGTCGCCCAGCTCGCAGTCGAACAACGCCTCGTGAGGCAAGAGCCGGCCCATGCGCCGGCAGAATTTTTCGAGGTCGTCCAGCCGGTCCAGGGCCCGGAGGGCGATCAATATCCCCCGGGCGGCGGGCATGGCCTCGGCGTCAGTGGCGGCCAGGTCCAAGGCCGCCCCATACTCGACCAGGGCCCCTTCGAATTGCTTGTCCTGGAACAGGCCCTCGGCCGCGGCCAGGCGGTCCTCGAGACCTGAGGGTGGGGCCTTGGACTTCTCCAAGTTGTCGTCTCTCATTTGCCGGGCTTCCTTCAGGACCCGGTTCGCGGCGCCATGGTCGGATGAGGCGGCCAGGGCGCGGCGGGCGACGACGATGGCGGTGACAAAGTCCCCGTCGGCCAGCGCCCGCTCGGCGCGAACCGCGGCCTCATCGGCCTCACCGGCCAATCGTTCCTCAAGTCCCTGGCGCGCCTCGTCGGTCAGTTCGGCCGCCAGGTTTTTCGCCAGATCGAACCGGCGTCGCTGCCAGAGGTTGTCCGCCATCAGGTCCCGCCAGACATCGTCTCCCGGCGACGACGCCATGGCCCGGGACAGGCACCAGCCGGCCTGGACCAGGAGGCCGTGCCCGGCCAGATCCGCGGCCAACTCGCCCCAGGCCCGGGCCGAGGCGTCACCTGCCCGGACCGCGCCGGCGCGTTCTTCGAGGCGGGCCAGGTCCTGGCCCGCGGATTCCAGACGAGCGGCCGCATCGTTGGCCCTGGCGGCCAGGTTTTCCAGGAACCGCTTCATAACCTCGGCCCGTCTAAGGCGCCAGGCCTGATTTTGAGGCGCTTCGAACGAGAGCCGGTAGTCGTCGCCGCCGAGGTCGTCCAGGTCCCCATGGAACAAATACAGCCACAGCGGCTCGGCCTGGACGGCGTCGAACATCTTGGCCACCGCGTCCTCGGCTTGGGCGTACAGGGCCTCGGACAGGTCCGGGGCCAGGACAAAGGCCTCGAGGCCCTGAACCTGGGCCTCGGCCCGTCGGGCCAGATCCCGCAAACGGTCGGCCATGGACCGGACGGCCGGGGCCGGAATGGAGGCCCGGGCCGCCGGCCGCGGGGCGCAAAAAACATGGAGCGGCGAGCGGTCCAGGTCGCCTGGTTCGAGCGATGGCGCCAGGGCTCCAGGGGCCTTCTCGGTCGTGCCCTTGATCCTGGCCCCGCCGACCGAGGCGTTCCAGACCCGGCCCGTTTGGGCGGCGATGATATTTTCCAGGTCGCTCAGGCCGAACAGATAAGCGGGCAGGGTGGGGCGGGGGCGTCCGTCCTGGCCCATGACCTCGACGATCGGTTCGTCTTCGGTCCCTTCCAGGCCCCGGGCCTGTTGGCCCGGCAGGGAGCCCGGCCCCAGGGCGAAGTCGCAGCCGACCAGGATCACCGGCTCCGAGCCCAGGAAGCGGGCCGCGGCCAGGCCCAGCGAGGCCACGTTCAGGGCCGGCGCCAGGGGAGGTTTTTCGGTTCGGTCGAGCCAGAAGGCCCGCTCGTCCGGGGCCATGCACACCTGTCCGCCGTAGCGCCGGACGAACTCGGGGTAGACCCCCGGTCGGACCAGGAGCGGCACGTCCTCGACGGCCCACAGGTCGCGGCCGAGGTCCATCACCGTCTCGGTATGATCCAGGGCCACGGCCAGGTCGGGCCGGATGTCATGGGCCAGCAGCACCTTCAGGGCCTGAACGGCGGCCAGGATCAGGGCCCGGTCCCTGATCCGGGCCAGGTGGGGCAATGCCCGGGCGAGCGACGGTCCGCTGGCCACGACCACCGCCGGCCGGCCGCTGAATTGGTCGGCCAGCGCCCCGAACTCGGGAGCCCGGGACAGTGGCCCGAGGTTTTGGATCAAGTTCTCGACCGTGGTCGGGCCGGTGGTGGACAGGAGCCAGGGCCGGGCCAGGATCGAGTTGACGGTCTGGAACAGGTGCTGCTGGAGGCGGTCGTACTGGGGTCCGACGGCCTGGTCCTGGGGTCGCAGGTGGATCTGGATTTGGCCGTAGACCAGTTGCCTGGTGTGTTGGTCCAGGAACGCGGTGATGGTCAGTTCCTGGGGTGGAATAATTTGGAGCCGACCGGTTTGGATCTCGGCCGCGAAGTCGTGTCCGGACAGGGCGTGGCGGGTGATCAGGGCGTCCGGCTCCAGGATCCAGACCTGGTGGTCGGGCTCCGCCCGGCCCAGGACGGCCGTTGCCTCGTGCCCCAGGCCGAAGCCGGACAGAATGGTCGTGTCCCCGGCGCCGTAGAACTTCTCCGGAGAAAAATGGCTCAGATTGTCGGGCGAGTCGGCCGGGTCGTACAGAGTCACGGTCCCGGACGGGCTCTCGAGGCGCAGGTTGGCCAGGCCGGAGTCATTTCGACAGGGTTTGAGGTAGGGGCTGTCCTGGGCGCCTTGAATCCAGCCCACCAGGGATCGGTCGACGGCGGCCAAGGCCTCGAGATTGCGGTTGAGTATTTGGTCGGTCATTGACCGGAGGTGTATCACGGCCCGGGAGAGCGGTCAATCGGCTCGGGCCTCAATCCGGCCCATCATTGCGGTGTTCTGGATAGAGTTTGGTCATGCAATCGGGACAGATGCCGTGACTGAACTCGGCCTCGGAGTGGTCGCGGACATAAGTCTCGACCTGGTGCCAGTAGCCCTGGTCGTCGCGGATCTTTTTACACTGGGCGCAGATGGGGATCAGGCCGCGCAAGGTCTTGACCCTTTCCAGCGCCTCCTGGAGTTCGACGATGAGCCGGTCCCGCTCCCGCTGGGTCCTTTTGCGGTCGGTGACGTCCACGGCTGAGGTGAGTAGCGCCTGGCCGCCCTCCATTTGGACGATGCCAGCGGACCAGGAAAAATCGCGCACGTCGCCGCTCTTGGTTCGGATTTGGACCTCGATGTCCCGGACCTCGCCCTCAGTCATCGCCGCCAGGACCCGTTGGCGATCGCCGGGATGCGCCCAGATGGCCAGCTCGGCTGAGGTCCGGCCGATGACCTCCTCCCGGGTGTACCCCAGGACCTTGAGGAAGTTTTTATTGACGTCCAAAAACCGCCCCTCGTCCAGGGAGGAGAGGGAGACGATCGCCGGGCTGGACTTGAAGGCGGCGGCGAATTTCTGCTCGCTGGTCTTGAGCTGCTCCTCAATATTCTTGAGTTCGTCGATGTCAATGGTCGAGCCGACGATTCGGATCGCCCGGCCGTTGGCATCGCGGTGGACCGTGCCCCGGGTCATCACCCAGTGCCGGCCCCCCTTTTTATCCAGCATCCGGTATTCGATGTTATATTCATTGGTCTCGCCCTGCTGGACGGCCAGGGCGAGGTCCATCAGCCGGCCCCGGTCATCGGGGTGGACGATTCGGCCGGCCCATTCGTCTGACAGGTTTGTCAACTCGTCCGGACCGTAGCCGAAAAACGTCTTAACCAGAGGATCAATGTATATCCGGCCGGTGGTCAGGTCCCAGTCCCAGACACCGACCCGGGCCGCCTCGGTGGCCAGGGCGTAGCGCGTTTCGCTCTGTCGCAGGGCCTGCTCGGCACGCTTTCGCTCGGCGTTCTCCTCTGAAAGGCGGCGGTTGGCCGCCACCAGCTCGGCCGTCCGCTCCTGGCCCCGACTTTCCAGTTCCAGGTTTTGGCGGCGAAGAAGGCTCCGGCTCCGATGGAGCCGGCGGGCCGTGAAAACGGAGACCAGGGCCACCACCGTCAGTTGGAGGCCGATGGCCAGGACGATCAACATCTGGGCGTACAACGGAAATTGCTTGAAAGACGCCTGGGGCAGGACCAGCGGCCGGTGGGAGTCAAGGATCCCGAAATGCTCCCCCAGGACCACCAAGGCGAAGGCAACGACACTGGCCACCGCCATGATCACCGAATACCGCCAGGGGGCGACCATGCCCACGTAGGCGATCAGGATGCAGTACATCGGC
>JAHJDS010000160.1 GCA_018812395.1 Pseudomonadota bacterium | reverse complement strand
CCCGGGTGATCATGACCGAGGACGAACTGCACCTAGTCGAGGAGGGCGACATCCTGGTGGCGGTCAGCACCTCGCCCAGTTGGACGCCGGTGTTCTCGATGATCCAGGGCGTGGTCGTCGACCGGGGCGCCAGCCTGTCCCACGCCGCCATCGTCGGACGGGAGTACGGCATTCCGGTGGTGATGAACGTCTTCGAGGGGACCGCCAAGATCAAGTCCGGCCAGCGGATCAAGGTCGACGCCAACCTGGGGGTGGTGTTTATTCTGGACTAGTCTACTCCCCCCGGGGGGCGGGGGGCTTCGGCCCGCCGCCCCCCACAATGGAGAAGGACCGCTACCATGGCCGAGAAGTGGCTCTATTGGTTCGAGGAACTGGGCAGCGAGCACAATGACCTGGTCGGGAAGAAGTGCGCCAACCTGGGGGAGATGACCGGCCTGGGGATGCGCGTCCCCCCGGGGTTCGCCGTCGGCGTGGCCGGCTGGAAGTTGTTCATGGCCCAGACCGGGGCCGGCGAGGAGATCAGGCGTTACGTCAAGGAGAAGTTCAAGGACCACCGGGACGTCGGCCAGCAGGTGGCGGCCGGCCGGGTCATCCGGGGCATCGTCGAGTCGGGGTCCATGCCCGCGCCGATGCGGTCCGATTTGGAGGCCCACTACCAGGAACTGTGCCGCCGGTCGGGCGTGGACGACGTGCCGGTCGCGGTCCGGTCCTCCGGGGCGGTGAGCATGCCCGGCCAGATGGAGACCTTCCTCAACGTCATCGGCACCGAGGACGTGGTCGAGCACGTCATCCGGGTCTGGAGCAGCGCCTTCACCACCCGGGCCATCGCCTGGCGGGTCGAGACCGGCCTGGACCCGGCCGAGGCGCCCATCGGCGTGGCCGTGCTGAAGATGGTCCGGCCCAAGAGCGCCGGGGTGGTGCTGACGGTGCTGCCGACCATCGGCGACACGTCAAAAACCATCGTCGAGGGCAACTGGGGCCTGGGCGAGAGCGTGGTCAGCGGCGAGATCACCCCGGACAGTTTCGTCGTCGACAAACAGACCGGTGAGGTCGACCAGACCATCAGCCCCAAGACCCAGATGGTCGTCCACCAAAAGAGGGGCATCGCCGTGGTCGAGGTGCCCGCCGAAATCCGGGAAGTACCCTGCCTGACCGGCGACGAATTGCGGGAGATCGTCCGGGTCGCCCACCAGGTCGAGGATCATTTCGGCGTGCCCCAGGACATGGAGTGGGTCGTCGACGACGACCTCACTTGCCCGGAGAACATTTTTTGGGTCCAGGCCCGGCCGGCCAAGTACACCGCCAAGAAGGAGAACGACTCGGAATACCTGGCCGAGTTGATGACCCGCCTGTTCCAGACCTGAAGGGGTCCCGGGACGGAGCGTTCAGGAGCCACCGCTGACGCGCGGGGCGCCGGGCCGATTCGCGGCCGCCCCCGGCCGAGGGATCGGTTAGGGGCGCCAAGCTTTTTTTCAGCCAAGAAGGAAGAGGAGCCAGATGGCCATTTTGTTCACCCAGTACTGGGACGTCATCCCGGGCAAGTTCGACCAGTATGCGCCCTTTGTCAGCCAGGAATACAATCCCGGCCTGGAAGGGCTCGGCATCCAACTGGTGGGAGGCTACTACGTGGCCGTGGGCGAGGGCCCGCGGATCGTGGCCGTGGCCGCGGTGGAAGACGTCGAGAATCTCAAAAAGGCCCTGGCCTCCGAGGAATACCGGCTGCTGTCCAACAAGCTCCTCCGATACGTCTGGAAGTACTCGTCCAAGGTGTGGGCCCCCAGCGGCCGGATCCAGGACGGTCCCTACCGGATCCAAACCGGCGTCTGGAAGTTCAACCAGTATTACAACGTCATGCCGGGCATGGAAGACGCCCACTACCGTTTCGTCAAGGACCAGTGCCTGCCCGCCATGAAGGAGCTGGGGATGCCGATCACCGGCGGCTGGCGGCTGGTCATCGGCGCCGGTCCCCGGATCATGGCCGAGGGGACCGCCCGCAGCATCGTCGATATCGCCCGGGCCATCGACACCTCGGAGTTCAGGCGACTGGTGCGCACCCTCAAAAAGGACTACATCACCGACTACTCGAGCCGCATCCTGGCCCCCACCGGTCGCATCGAGGTGCCCTACCTGATGCGCGAGATGATGAAAAAGTTTTAACCGCCCTTCCGGGAGACGAT
>JAHJDS010000017.1 GCA_018812395.1 Pseudomonadota bacterium | reverse complement strand
CATGAGGCGAAAACGGGCTCCTCGCCGGTTTCCAGATAGCGGTCAACCAGCTTTTTGGCCAGCCTGTACTCGGCCATATAGCCGCGATGATAGTGCCTGTTCCTGATAGACGACCTGAGGCACTCCCTGGCGTTGCCCCCATAGCACGCATCCAGCCACTCGCACCAGTTCTCGCGCCCCTCCATCCCGTCCAGGCCGATTCGGGCTGCTTTGTACGGTGTGGCATAGCCCAGGGACTCGGCTATGATATGTGCTGTAATCCTGGGGTACCGCCGCATGAACTGGTCTGGGTTTTCAGGTCTGTTCCTGGGAATGATCTTCACCTCCCTCTTCGCAGTGGTGTCGCCTTCTTTGTTTTATTAGGCGCGTGCCGCAATTGAGGCACCGGGGTACGGTGTTGTTCAAATCTGTCTCCCGAACCTCATACGCCTCCATGCAGGCCGGGCAGATGAAGCGCACAACACGGTTGCCTCCTTTCCTCATTGATTCACCAAAAGCAAATTGTCAGGAAAGTTATTGGTCGTTCCCCGGATGGATTGCCGATCTTGCCGTTAACCTTGAGGATGGGTTTGGGGCCGGCCGGCAGACAGTTCCCTGATCTTCTGAGCCATGAACTCCTTGAACTCGCTATCCTGAATGAGCTGGTCCATCACATTGTCGGTGGCCGTCCGCTCCTGCTCCTGCTTGATGACCTCGATGGCTGCCTTCTCATTAAGAGGCACTCCGCACAGCCCGCAGAACTTAAAAGTGAATGGATTGTCCCGCCCGCACCTTGTACACTTGACCGGCCTCATCTGGTCCTTTCTCTGGTCTCTCTCAGGTAGCTTCAATCCGTAAACTTTAGAAAGCAGGGCCTGGTCTACATCTCTCCCGCTCAGGTGGACATAGATGGCCGCCATTTCCGACCCCCGCACCCACCCGAAGTAGACCTTCATCTGCGCTTCGGTCAGATGGTTGGCCAAATGTGTTGCTCGGGCGTGACGGAACGCATGGGGATTGACTCTCTTTTTAATCCCCGCTCGGAGGGCCGTCTTTTGGAGCATTCCACATATTCCGGCATACGTCATAGGCTTACCTGGGTAGCTCATCCACAGGCGGGCCTCCGGATTCTCGGATTCTGGATGAACGTTTAGCCAGTCCCTCAAATAGTGGACTGATGAAACGAGCCTTACTCGCCTCGGCCCGGTCTTCCCATCCACTCTCACCAACACTCCGTATTTGTCAAATTCCAGATGTTTTATCAGAACGAAAAGAATTTCCCCGATTCTACAGCCGCTCTCGTATGTTAAAGAAATGAATGCCCTGTCCCGATAGTTCTTTGCATACTTGATCAGTTTCTTTATTTCTGCGGTATTCAGTATCTCCTCAGGCAGTCGTTTTTTACCTGATTTTCCCGAACTGGTTTTGATCCACCGGACCTCTTCAGGATATTCTTCACTGTCCCGCAGCCATCTATACAGCTTTTTAAGAACTGTTTTTAGTTCTGCTTTTGAATGTGGAACATAGTGGCTATTTTCTATCTCAGCGACCACTCGCTTGATATCACCCTTATTGGCATCAGGGAATTCCTTACCCAACCATTCAGCCAACCGGACCAGATAACGAAGATACTTGGAAATCCGCGCCTTGCTCAGTGCCTGAGAGCAACATTCATCCTTGAATTGAAATATGGTTTGCTTGTTCCGGTCACTGACGGCTGATCTCTGTACATTCAGGCAGGCCCATCTCAATACCTTCTCTGGATCATATATAGTATTCATGCTTCATCGGGTCATCCATTCAATAAACCCTCTTGCTTCATACTTTGCTTAATAAGCCCCCGGAGGGGCCGGTTAAGCAAACATGAGGCAAAAGTGTCTATATTGCTTAATATGCTTGACAAATATATAAAACTAATCTATTCTGTTTTAATAGGTGAATGCTTATGCGATTGACCGCGCAAGACATCTATACCCTGTACCGTCCTTCAAGATGCCCAGGACGAGTTTTTCTTGCCTCAAGGGGCGTAGAGCCAGACCCTCCAGGCCCCTTCCAAGAGATATTGCTCCGGCTGGGTAAACAGCACGAAAAAAACCATTTAGAATCCTTTCCTGAATATATCGACCTTAGTGCCGGCAACCTTGAAGAAAGACAACACCAGACCCGGATAGAAGTTGAGAAGAAAACACCCTTCATCTACCAGCCCATCCTTTCCGCGCATCGAGAAATCGATGGTGTGAGGTGCGAAATTGTAGGCCAGCCTGACTTTCTAATCTACGAAAATGGAAAATACATAATTAGAGACTCAAAGATATCCCGTAGAATTGATCAAAAGGACCATCCAGAAATATTTGAACAATTGCAGCTTTATGGCTGGCTGTTTGCACAGAACTTTAGCGGCCAACCATTCACATTACAGGTCCACAGCGGCACAGGCGAAATTGTGGACATCCCCTATGACGGTGGCACAGCTTCCTTGGAATCCCTGGCTGATATCGTAAGAACCAGACTGAGTGCTACTGAGCCTTACCATCCGGTCGGATGGTCCAAATGTGGTGCTTGCGGCTACTACGAACAATGTTGGACAACCGCCTTAAAAAGCCAAGACGTGGCCACAGTTCCTGGCATAGACCAGAGCCTTGCAATTCAGTTGCAT
>JAHJDS010000159.1 GCA_018812395.1 Pseudomonadota bacterium | reverse complement strand
TGGAGATCTACCGGGAACAAGGCGACGGCATAGACCTGATCATCCTCGATCTGGGGATGCCCGGCATGGGCGGCCACAAGGCCTTGGGACTGCTGCGTGAGTCGGACCCGGAAGTCAAGGTCATCATCGCCAGCGGCTATTCGGTCAACGGCCAGGTCAAGAATTCCCTGGAAGCCGGGGCGGCCGGTTATATCGGCAAGCCGTATCGGCTCCACGACATGCTCCACAAGGTCCGGGAAATTCTGGACGGCTGACCGGGCGGCCCTGGAAACGATCCGGCCCTCAGGCCGTGGTATCGAGCACCTCCCGAACCCGTTTCAGCAATTCGCCCAGCCGATAGGGTTTGGCCACGAAACCCCTGGCCCCGGCGTCGAGCATCCGCTCCTCCTGACCGTGCACCAGATGACCGCTGGCGACGATGACCGGCAAATCGGAGCGGATGGCCAGCAACTCCCGGAGACAGGCCCGTCCGCCCATGCCGGGCATGATCAAGTCGATGACCGCCAGGTCGACCGCCTCCAACCGGGCGCCATAGACTTCCAGGGCCTCCTCGCCGCTGGTGACGGCCAGCACCTCGTAGCCGAATTCCTCGAGGATGGCCCGCCCGATGTCCAGCACGGGCTGATCGTCATCCACCAGCAGGATCGTCTCGTCGCCGCCCCGCACCGGGGCCTCGGGTTCGGCCGCCGCGGCCCGTTTGGCGACGGCGGCCTCGTGCGCCGGCCAATAGACGTCAAAGGTCGTTCCTTGGCCCGGTTGACTGTGACAGGTGATGTGACCGCCGTGCCCCCGGACGATGCCGTAGGCCGTGGACAACCCCAGGCCGGTGCCTTCGCCCACGGCCTTGGTGGTGAAGAACGGTTCGAAGATATGGGCCATGGTGTGGGCGTCCATCCCCTGACCCGTGTCCGACACCCGCAGCCGGACGTACTCACCCGGCGTCGCCTCGACGTGGGTCCGGCAGTAGGTCTCGTCGAGGAGGGCGTTCTCGGTCTTGATCCTCAGCCGGCCGCCGTCCGGCATGGCGTCCCGGGCGTTGGCCCCCAGGTTCATCACGATCTGCTCCAGTTGAGTCCGGTCGCCCTGGACCGGCTTCAGGTCTTCGCCCAGGTCCGTCTCGATGCCGATCATCTTCGGGATGGTCCGTTCCAGGATCTTGACCGTCTGGATCACCTCCTGATTGAGGTCCAGCGGCTGGAACTCATGCTCGACCTTGCGGCTGAAGGTCAGCAGCCGCCGGACCAGCTCGGTCGCCCGGTCGACCGCGGCCTCGATCTCCGACAGATACCGGGCGTGAGCCTTCCTCTTCCCGGTCTGGAGGAGTTGAACGTAGCCCGAGATGGCGTGCAGGAGATTGTTGAAGTCATGGGCGATGCCGCTGGCCAAGGTGCCGACGGCCTCCATCTTCTGGGACTGAAAGAGCTGCTCTTCCAGTTCCCGAAACTCCCGCTCGGCCTCCACCCGTTCGGTGATGTCGGTCACCACCCCGAAGCTGCCGGTAAAAACGCCCTGGTCGTCGTAAAAGCCCATGGGCGAGATGATCGAGTGGACCCGGCGGCCGTCCTTGGCCGCCCAGACCAGTTCATAGGGTTTCCGCTCTCCTTGTTGGCGTTCGTCGATTTGGCGGGCCATTATCTCTTGGTCGTCCTCGTCCACGAAATCAAGGATGTGGCGGCCGCCCATTTCAGAGACGTCGTAGCCCAGCATTTCGGCGAACCGGTTATTGACGTAAGTGAAAACGTAGTTCTCGTCGGTGATGCCCAGACCCTCGTTCATGGTCTCGATCAGTTCTCGGTATTTCCTCTCGCTCCGGCGCAGGTCCTCCTCGGCCCGTTTGCGCTCGGTGATGTCCCGGACGACCGCGACGACGCGGGCCACTTCCCGGCCTTCAAACACCGGTATCCGGCGCGTTTCGGTGATGACCTCCCGGCCGCCCGCCTCGATCCGGTCTTCGGTGATCGAACCCCGGCCCGTGGCGAAGACCCGCCGGTAGCTCTCGAGTGTCGTCTCGGGAAGACAGGGGAAAGCCGCGGCCATCGGCCGGCCGAGGACATCGGTCGAGAGGTCCAGATCGTCCATCCAATTCTTCAAGGCCTGGTTAGAGAGGATCAGCCTCAGATCACGGTCCAAGACGAAAATCGGGTCCCCCAGGGACTCGATGGTCGTCCGGTACTGACGCTCGGAGTTGTACAGGGCCTCTTCGATCCTGACCCGTTCGGTGACGTCCTCCATGACCCCGTCGATCCATTTGACCGAGTCGTCGGGGCCGCGGCGGATCGTGGCCGTGCACGAGGCCAGAAAAAACGAGCCGTCCTTCTTCCTCAGGCGGAGCACCCGACTTCGGACCATCCCCCGGTGGCGCAACTCCTCCAGAAACAGCGCCCTCTCCTGGGTGTTCTGGTACATTTCGACTACCGGCACCACGGCCAGCTCCTCGAAGGAGTCGAAGCCGAACATGTCCACCATCGCCGGATTGGCCCGAACGATTCTGCCCGGCGGGGCGCCGGACGTCCGATAAATGCCGACGTTGACGTTTTCGACCAAGGTCCGGTAGTCTTCCTCGATTTCCCGAAGTTGTTCTTCGGCCAGCCACCGGTCGGTCAGGTCCCTGATGAGGCAGATGGCGCCCCGAGGGAGGCCCTGGTCGTTGTTGCCCACCGCTACGGTCACTTCGGCCGGGAACGGAGTTTCGCCCCTTTTCACCAGCAGATACTGTTCGGTCCGAACGGCCCCCTGTTGATAGGTCTCCCGGACGTGGTCCACGAAGCGGTTCCGATCCGCGGGCGCGACCCATTCCAGGGCGTTGGTGACCGCTCGGCGGGCCTCGTCCAGACCGTCGTAGTCCCACAGGGACAGCGCCCGTTGGTTGGCGTCGAGCAGGGCACCTTTGTTGTCGACGATGATCACCGCGTCGGGGCCGGTCTCCAACAGGAGGTGATAGTACTCTTCACTTTCCTCGAGCGTGGCCTGGGTGTCCTCGAGTTCGCCCAGCCGCTTCCGGACTTCCTCGAACCGGCCCTGGATCCTCTCGTAAACCAGGGCGTTGTCCAGGCCCCGGGCCAGGGCCTTGGCCAAGGGGTCCAAAAAGGCCCCCATCTCGCCAAAGCGCCTGGCTGAAAACGAGGCCAGGGCCAACACCCCGATCGTCCCGTCGCCGTTTTGCAGGGGCAGGGCCGCCAGGGAGTGGACCCCAGCCCGCCCGCACTCCGGCCGGGTGCAGCGGGGATCGTGGCGAAGGTCATCGGAGTAGACCGGCCGTTCTTGGCTGGCGGCCAGGCCGCACAGGCATTCCCCGACCCGGTGCTCGGACCCGATTTCCGGAGGGCGCCCCGAATCGCCCCGACCCGTGTCCTGGAGGATCAACCGGCCGTTTTGGCGTAAAAAAACCAGCGAAAAGTCCGGGGAGACAAGCTCATCAATCCGATCGACGGCGGTGGCGAGCAGTGACTCCGGGGACCGGGCGGCCCCGAGCTCGAGTCCGAGCCGGTTCAGGGCGACCAGGTCCTCGGCCCTTTGGTGGAGGTCGTCCTCGACCCGGCGACGCCGGAGCCGTTCGTCCTGGAGACGGGCGTTCTCCCGACCAAGCTCCTCCAGTTCGGCCCGCAGTCGCCTGACTTCCTGGTCCTGGTCGTTCATTTCCGTCTCCCTGAGCCCGAGCAGGCCGGTTCCGGGACCGTGTCTCCCCCTCGTCGCCGAGTGGACAGCAGTCAACACGTTATCATCATGTGGGAGAGGATGTCCATGAAATGAGCACCCTTTCGAGCGCTAGAGCATTTTTTTAAGGACAACCATTGAGCCATGGTCCGGGACTCGATTCAGCGCCGGAGCAAGACCTCGGGCCTTGGGCCGACGGCTCAATCCCTATGGACGACGGACCGCTTTACAAACCCGGAGCGGTCAGGCTATGGTGCCCTGACGCCGCCCGAACAGGCGCCTAATCCGGCCTGGTGACGAGGAATGGCCCATGCCCGTCCATAAAAGAGGTCCCATCGCCGAGGACGTCTACGTCCTGGGCAACGCCGGTATGCCCGCGTTCCTGTTGGATGGGGACCGGCCGACCCTGATCGACGCCGGGTTGGACTGCCTGGCCCCGGCCTATCTGGGTGACATCGAGCGTTTTTTGGCAGGACGGCCGCCGTCGCGTCTGCTGCTGACCCATTCCCATTTCGATCACGTCGGGGCCGCGCCGGCCCTTTTGAGGCGCTATCCCGGGATCGAGGTCGGGGCCTCGGCCCGGGCGGCCGAAGTCCTGGGCAAGCCCTCGGTGCGGGCCATGATCCGGGACCTCAACCGGGCCGCGACTCGGTTCTTCGCCGGCACGGAATTCGACCTGACCGGCGACGCCGAGTACGAGCCGTTTACCGGTTTCGAGGTGACCCGTATCCTGGAGGAAGGCGATTGGCTGACTCTCTCTCCCGAGTCCACCCTCCAGGTCATCGCCGCGCCGGGTCACACCCGTGATTTTTTATGCTATTACGTCCCGGAGCGTCGGATCCTCGTCGCCTCGGAGGCGGGAGGAACGATCCTGCCCCACAGCGACCATATTGTCAGCGAACACCTGGTCTCCTACGGCCAATACCGAGATTCCCTTTGCCGCCTGGCCGAACTGCCGACCGACCTGATCCTGCTGGGCCACCATTACCACCTGGTCGGCCCCGAGGCCCGGGCCTACCTCGAGCGCTCCCTCGAGTCCTCCCAGCGGTTCCACGAGTGGGTGGCCGTACTGTTGACCGCGGAAAACGGCCGCCTGGAGCGGGTCATGGACCGGGTCAGGGCCGAGGAGTGGGACGCCCGGCCCCTGCCCAAACAGCCCCTGGCGGCCTACCTCCTCAATCTTCGGGAGAGGGTCAGGTGCGTCCGCGACGACCTGGGCCTCCGGGCCGAAGGGCCCGCGGCCGATGCCGGCTGAATCGTCGGGCGCACCGTGGACCGTTCGAGGTCGTCCATCGCGTCCTCGATCGACTGAAGATGAAGAAATGAACCAGGGCCGCTATCAGGACCGGTGCCGCCGGATCGAGACCATCCTCCCCGAGTCGGCCCGCGACCTCTTCTTTGCCGGGGCCGATTGGCGCCGCCGGTTCACCGAGGCCTTCGGTCCGCCGGTTCTCCGGCACCACGACCCGCAGCGATCATAGCCTCCGGGGCGGGAGCCGATGGTCGCCTCGGCGACCGGTGTCGCACGAGAACCGCCCCCCGAGGCCGGTCTGGAGCGAGAACATGACACCCCTCCGCCCGTGGCCGCCGCCCGCGACCGACGATCTGGCCCACAAGGTGTATCTATTCCATCCCCTGAGGGAACCGCTGCTGCGCTCGGCGATCCGAACATGGTCGCCTTCTCCGGGAAGCCGAGGGTTGGACGCCGGATGCGGCATCGGCCTCCCGGCCCTGCTCCTGGCCGAGGCGGTGGGGCCGGACGGCCGGGTGGTCGGCCTCGATCTGTCGCCCGGGCTCCTGGCCTACGCCGAGACCGCGGCCGAAAGGTCCGGGCTATCGGACCGAATGTCCTGGCAAAGGGGGGACGTGAACCGACTGCCCTTTCACGACGAGTGCTTTGACTGGGCCTGGAGCGTGGACTGCGTCGGCTACATGCCCCGAGACCCGTTGCCCCTCATCCGGGAAATGGCCCGGGTGGTCAGGCCCGGCGGAGTTGTGGCCGTCATGGCCTGGTCCTCGCAGCAGCTTCTGCCCGGGTATCCCGCACTGGAAACCAGGCTCAACGCCACCGCCACCGGCATCGCCCCCTTTGTCCAGGGGATGAGACCGGAACGGCACTTCCCGCGGGGGGCGGGTTGGTTTGGTCAGGCCGGCCTCTCCGACGCATCGGCCCACACCTTTGTCGGCCAAGTCCAGGCACCGCTGACCGACGAGCAACGCCGGGCCCTGACCTGCCTCTTCGAGATGCGCTGGGAGGGAGCGCGCTCCGAGGCGACACCTGGTGATTGGGCCGAATATCAGCGGCTGTGCCGACCCGAATCATCTGATTTCATTTTGAATATACCGGACTACTACGCCTTTTTCACCTATACCCTGTTGCACGGCCGGAAGGTGTGACCGTTCATCAACACGCCGCGCTCCGAGTTGACCGGGGTCGTCGCAAACATTCCCCGAGCCGGATATCGGCTGACACTATCCACGGCTCACCTCCGCACCTGAATCGGGGCGACATCTCACCCGAAAAAGAGGATTCAGGCCAATGTTTTCAAGAGGATGGTGGGGGTTATGGCCTTGTTTCCCAGTTTTTCCTTGACAACCCTACCGGCCGGGTGTAGTTATAATATAGCTAATATGTAATCATGGGGAGAGGCGGGCCGAGAGGGCAAGGCCCAGAGGGCCGAGGCCCGGGGTCGGACTCCAATGGAGATTATATTAAAACGTGTCCTTGGAGGGTCTGTCTTTTCCGGGCGGGCCGCGGGGGAGGCCATCCCCCCAGCGGCAAGCGGCCCTTGGTCGGATGGCCTTCGGGACGCGATCGGGTGCGAATCGGCACCATAAGTCTTGAACGAGGCGCCGGGCGCCGGGCGGATAGACCGTTGGCGTCACGCCTACCAGTCGTGGGGAATCAGACACCACATGGCCGCCAAATCGACCAGGAAGGGCGCTGAGCAGGACGAACTCGGCGCGGAGGCTCTCTCCCGGACCCGGGCCAAGTTCGAGGTCTACGGCGAGGAGATGATCGAGAAACAGGTCAAGCAGAGCGGCAACTCGGGCCGGGTCTATTTACCCCCCGAGTGGGTCGGCAAACAAGTCAAGATCATCCGCCTCGATTGAGGCGCCACCGGGCGCGAACGATGACCATGAGCCAACGACATATCCGGGCCGCTGAAGGCCCCGCGGAGTTTGGGCTATGACCGACCTCTTCATCAGGCCTTTGACCAGGGGCGACGTGGACGACGTCATCGCCATCCAGGCGGCCATCATCCGCCGTCAGCCGGGCCAAAACTGGGTCATGATGCTCCAGGACCACACCCACCACGACTACGCCCTGAGCTTTGTCGCCCAAAAGGACGGCCAGACCGTCGGGTTCCTGGTCGGCGAGGTCAAGATCGGTCCTTTCGGCCAGGAGCACTGCGGCTGGCTGGAGATGGTCGGCGTCAGCCCCAAGATCATGGGGCAGGGCGTGGGCCAGGCCCTGGCCGAGAGATTTTTCGAGGACCTGGCCGAGCGCGGCATCGGCGATGTCTTCACCTCGGTCCAGTGGCACTCCGGCGACATGCTGGCCTTTTTCAAGGCCCTGGGTTTCGACCGGTCCAATTACATCAACCTTCAGAAGCAAATTCGCTGACCGCGCAGACACATGAACTCGGGACGACCCCCGAGATCTCTTCACCTCGCTCCACCGGCACTCCGGCGACATGCCGGCCTTCTTCAAGCCCCTGGGTTTCGACCGGTCCAATTACATCAACCTTCAGACGCAAAGTGGCTGGCCACGCAGACATATGAACTCGGGACGACCCCCGAGAGGCCGGGTTCGACCCCCCAGCGACAAGGGAGGACGCCCATGATGGAGGTTTTCAAAGAGTGGTCTGAAGCCCGGCACGAATACGCCCAGGAGTGGAAGAAGAAGAACCCCGACGGCAAGGTCATGGGTTTCTGAGGAGGTTTGAGATGATTACCGCCGGAGTGGACGTCGGCGCCAAGACCTGCAAGATCGTGATCCTGAAAGACGGCCGGATCATCGGCCGGGAAAAGGTCCTGGCCGGATACGACGCCAAGGAAACCATCGCCCAGGCCTGGGACAAGGTCCTCGAGGCGGCCGGCATCAAGAAGGACGATATCAATAACATCGTGGCCACCGGCTCCGGGTCCAAGGAGGTCGCCTCGGCCTCGAGGACCGTGACCGAGGTGACCGCCGCCTCCAAGGGGGCGATCAAGATCAACCCCGAGGTCCGGACCGTGATCGACGTCGGGGCCGAGGAGGGCCGGGCGATCAAGATCGACGAGAACGGCAACGTGGTCGACTTCGCCATCAACGAGAAGTGCGCCGCCGGCGCCGGGGCCTTCACCGAGGCCATGGCCCGGGCTCTCGAGGTCAAGCTCGAGCAACTGGGGCCGCTGTCGCTCCGGTCGACCCAGGCCGTGCCCATGAACGCCCAGTGCGCCGTGTTCGCCGAGAGCGAGCTGGTGACCCTGGTCCACGCCCAGACGCCCAAGCCCGACATGGCCCGGGCCGTACACGACGCCATCGCCGACCGGATCGTGTCCATGGTCCGCCGGGTCGGCGTCGCTCAAAAAATTATGCTCATCGGCGGCGTGGCCCACAACGTCGGTTTCGTCGAGTCCCTCAAGCGCGAACTCGAGTCCGACGTCATCATTCCCGATGAACCCGAGTTCGTCAGCGCCTACGGGGTGGCGCTGGCCGCCAGCGCCAAGTAAGGAGGGAATAAAATGGCCGAAGAATTTTGGCGATGGACGGAATCCAACTGGCACGACGAAGCCAAGGACTGGAAGGCCGCCGACATCGTCTCGGCCGGCGTGGACGTGGGCTCGGTCAGTTCCCAAGTGGTGGTCATGCTCGACGGCGAGATCTACGCCTACTCCAACACCCGGACCGGGTCCAACTCGCCCGACAGCGCCGTCAAGGCCATGAACATCGCCCTCGACGGCACGGACATGAAGATCGAGAACCTGCACTACACCGTGGGCACCGGCTACGGCCGAGTCAACGTCCCCTTCGGCAACCGGGCCATCACCGAAATCGCCTGCCACGGCCGGGGCGCCAACTTCATGTACGGTCCCCGCGTCAAGTCCGTGCTGGACATGGGCGGCCAGGACTGCAAGGCCATCCACGTCGACGAGAAGGGCAAGGTCTCCAACTTCCTGATGAACGACAAGTGCGCCGCCGGAACGGGACGCGGCATGGAGGTCTTCGCCGACCTGCTGGGCGTACCCGTCACCGAGATCGGCGAGATGTCCCTCCAGGTCGAGGAGGAGCCGCCGCCGGTCAGTTCGACCTGCGTCGTCTTCGCCAAATCCGAGGCCTCGGGCCTGCTGCGCGAGGGCTGGCCCAAGGAGAAGGTCCTGGCCGCCTACTGCTCGGCCATGGCCCACCGGGTGGTGACCTTGCTCGAGCGCATCGGCGTCGAGCCCGAGTTCGGCATCACCGGCGGCATCGCCAAGAACATCGGCGTGGTCAGCCGACTCGAGAAAGAGCTGGGCATCAAGGCCCTTATCCCCAAATACGACACCCAGATCGCCGGCGCCCTGGGCGCGGCCCTGTTCGGCCGGGCCCTGGTCCAGAAAGAGCGCCAAAAAAAATAGCACCGCGGGACGGGGACCGGCCCCCGTCCCGTCGATCCATCAGCCCAGGGGCAGAGCATGATCGCCAATTACGGATACAAGGACGGCTCGGGAGACTTCTTCATCGCCCTTGACACCGACAAGTGCGACGGCTGCGGGATATGCGTCCTGCCCTGTCCGTCAAACGTCCTGGCCGTGGTCGACGAGGACCCCAACGATCCCATGCGCGAGGAGCCGGTGGCCATCGTCGGCGACGAGCAGCGCCAGAAGCTCAAGTACGCCTGCGCCCAGTGTAAGCCGGCCGGGGTGGACAACCCCAAGCTGCCCTGCGTCGAGGCCTGCCCCCAGGGGGCCATCGCCCACTCTTGGTAGTCAGTTGGCGCGCACCCGAAGCGGCCGGTTTTTTTGTCCTGATACGCGGGCCGAAGCGCTCCTTTTTAAACAGATGAGCCGTCGGTCGTGTCGGGCCGAGCCGGCGACCGCCACCCGCTCGCGCCAGCAAAAATGGGGAGGCCCGGCCTCCCCATTTTCATTTAAAGAACGCCAGGGTATTTCAGGGGGAGGCGTTTCATGTCTGAAATCAAGCTGACCATCGACGGCACCGAGGTCACCGCCGCCGAGGGCATGACCATCCTCGAGGCGGCCCGGGCCGCCGATCTGTACATTCCGACGCTGTGCCACCACCCCGACCTGCCCCAGATGGGCGGCCTCGAGCCCAACGATGTCGTCTGGCGCGGCGACGAGCGAATCCAGAACAAACAACCCGACGGCCAGGCCGTGGGCTGCGGCCTGTGCGTGGTCAACATCGAGGGCCAGACCGAGCCCCTGTTGTCCTGCGCCACCTTGGCCGCGGCCGGCATGGTCGTAGTTGTAACTGACCCGGCCCTTAACGAACTCAGGCATGAAAAGCTGATCCCCTTCCTGACCATCCATCGCCACGCCTGCCTGACCTGCGCCCAGCGCCGGGGCTGCTCCCGGGAGCCCTGCTCGACCAACGTGCCGGCCGAAGAGCGCTGCTGTCCCAAGTGGAATTTTTGTGAACTCCAGGCCGTGGTCGAGTTCGTGGGCGTCCTTCCCGACACCCCCCGCTGGGAGCCGACCACCCTGCCGGTGCTGGAGAGCCCGCTCTACACCCGCGACTATTCCTTGTGCATCAACTGCACCCGCTGCGCCCGGGCCTGCGCGGACCTGCGGGGCGTCGGCGCCCTCGGGTTCGTGTTGGACGAGGCCGGCCGGGCCGTGGTCGGCACCACGGCCGAAAAACTCGAGGAATCGGGCTGCCGGTTCTGCACCGCCTGCGTCGAGGTCTGCCCCACCGGTGCCCTCATGGATCGAGACCTGAAAAGGGGCGCCAAGGAGGATCGCCTGGAGCCCTGCCGGGCCGCCTGCCCGGCCGGCATCGACGTGCCCGAGTACGTCCGCCTGGTGGCCCAGGGTAAGGCTGACCAGGCCCTGGCGATCATCCGGGAGCGGGTGCCCCTGCCGGGCATCCTGGGCCGGGTCTGCGTCCACCCCTGCGAGGACGCCTGCCGACGGGGCGAGATCAACGACCCCATCTCCATCTGCGCCCTCAAAAGATTTGCCGCCGACCAGGGCTCGGACGGGTGGCAGGCCGCCCTGCCCTCGCCGGCCGACACGGGCAAGCGGGTGGCCGTCATCGGCGCCGGCCCGGCCGGGCTGGCGGCCGCATTTTATCTGAGGCAAAAGGGCCACGCCGTGACCGTCTTCGAGGCCATGCCTTTGGCCGGCGGCATGATGCGCTACGGCATCCCGTCATACCGCCTGCCTGACGTGGTCCTCGATAAGGAGATCAACGACATCGAGGCCACTGGCGTCCAGATCAGGTTGAACCAGAAAATCGACGACGCCCTGGCCCTCAAGGCCGAGTATGACGCCGTGTTCATCGGCGTCGGGGCCGGTTTTTCGCACAAAATCCCGCTCGAGGGCCGGGACAAGGACGGCGTGCTGTGGGGCCTGGATTTTTTGCGCGACGTGCGCCTCGGCCAGGGCGCGGACCTGACCGGCCAACGGGTGATCGTCATCGGCGGCGGCAACGTGGCCGTGGACGTGGCCCTGACCGCTTTCCGGCAGGGCGCGGCCGCGGTGGCCTTGGCCTGTCTCGAAAAACGCGACGAGATGCCGGCCTTTGAGTGGGAGATCCAGGGCGCAATGGACGAGGGCGTTGAACTGCACTGCTCCTGGGGGCCGTCCCTGATCAAGGGCGACGGCCGGGTCTCCGGCCTGGACTTCATCCGCTGCACCAGTGTGTTCGACGACCAGGGCGTGTTCAACCCGGCCTATGACGAGTCGGACTCCATGAGCCTGGACGGCGACGCGGTCATCCTGGCCATCGGCCAGGCGACCGACCTGTCGCTCGTGCCCGAAGGCGGGCCGGTCAAGGTCGAGCGGGGCGCGATCGTGGCGGATGAAAAATCCCAGGCCACCGGCCAGAACGGAATATTCGTTGGCGGCGACGCCTGGCGCTACCCCGGCGCGATCATCGACGCCATCGCCGCCGGCCGTAGGGCGGCCTCGGCCATCGATAACTACCTGGGCGGCGACGGCGACATCGAACTGCGGCTGACCGAGCACGTCACGCCCGACCCCAACATCGGCCGGATCGAGGGCTTTGCCGATCTGACGCGGGTGGAAGTGCCGTGTCTCGATCCGACAACCCGAGTGAAAAACTTCGACGAGATATTTACCGGCTTCTCCCAGGACCAGGCCCAAGCCGAGTCCGGCCGGTGTTTGCAGTGCGATCTGAGGCTCTACATCGCCGAGGTACCAACGCCGCCCCAGGCGGTGTTTCCCCTTGACGATGAGCACGTGGCGGCCATTCCGGATGACGCCGAGGGGGTGTATATCCTGTACAACGAAGAGCGCGAAGTGTTGGTCATCAAGGGCACAGCCACGCTCAAGGACGAACTGCTCGCCAAGCTGGAATCCGGCTCCAGCGCCAAATTCTTCGAGTGGGAAGAGGACAAGATGTACTCCCAGGCGGAGTCGGAAAGGCTGCAGGCCTACTTGTCGGCCCACGGCCAGATGCCCGTGGGCGACGGGGCCGACGAACTCGATGACTTGTTCTAATGATTGACCCTGCGGGGTAAGAATGAGCCGCCCGGTATTTCGTGCGGCTTTTCCTTTGCAAGGAAGAAGAACGTCTGTCTATCTGGGGCCTTCTGCCAGCCCCCAGACCCCCAAGGCCCAAAGGGGCCTCCACGGCGAGGCCCCTTTGGAATCCCCCGCCGCTTAGGGGATTTCGCTCCCCTAAGTGTAATTGCTAAAGAGGTTGTTCACACGGTTCCAAGCATGGAGACTGGTGATTGACAAAGTCATCAGCTCGAACTTGGAGGGCCGCATGAACAACCACCATTACAATGCCAGAACAACCGTTTTCAGTCGAGTCCTGATG
>JAHJDS010000158.1 GCA_018812395.1 Pseudomonadota bacterium | reverse complement strand
TCAAGAAGAGCGAGGCCCTCTGGCTCGACTGCTGCCGCCGGGCGGCGGCGCAGTTCCCGGATATCGCCTATGAGGAGGCCCTGGTGGATTCCCTGGCCATGCGCCTGGTCATGGCGCCGGGGGACTTCGAGGTCATCGTCACGACCAACATGTTCGGTGACATCCTCAGCGATCTGACCGCCGGGCTGATCGGCGGACTGGGCCTGTGCCCCAGCGCCAATCTGGGCGAAAAGCACGCCGTGTTCGAGCCGGTCCACGGCACCGCCCCGGACATCGCCGGCACGGGCCGGGCGAATCCGGCGGCGGCCATCCTGTGCGGCGCGATGCTGCTAGGATACCTGGACGAAAGGGAGGCGGCCGAGAGCGTCGAACGCGCTCTTGAATCCTGTCTGGCCGAAGGGCTGACCACGCCCGACCTGGGCGGAGACCTGACCACCGAGAGCATGACCCGGGCCGTCATCGACCGGATGAGATAAGGAGTCTGACCATGGACGACCAGGTACGAATTTTCGACACCACCCTCCGCGACGGAGAGCAATCTCCCGGCGCCTCCATGAACCGGGAGGAAAAGCTCAGGTTGGCCCACAAGCTGGCCGACCTGGGCGTGGACATCATCGAGGTCGGGTTTCCGGCCGCCAGCCCCGGGGACTTCGAGGCGGTGCGGGCCATCGCCCGCGAGGTGACCGGGCCCGTCATCTGCGGCCTGGCCCGGGCCGATCATCAAGACATCGTCCGCTGCTGGGAGGCCATCCAGGGGGCGCCGAAGCCGCGGCTCCACGTCTTCATCGCCACCAGCGACATCCATCTGGAACACAAGCTGAAACTGGGCCGGACGGAGGTCCTGGACAGGATCGCGCGGGAGGTGGCCCACGCCCGGAGCCTGTGCGACGACGTTCAGTTCAGCGCCGAGGACGCCAGCCGGACCGACCCCCGGTTCCTGAGCCAGGCCGTGGCGGCGGCCCTCGAGGCCGGGGCGAGCACGATCAACATCCCGGACACGGTGGGCTACGCCCTGCCCCACGAGTTCTTCGACCTGATCACCCGGCTGCGCCAAGACACGCCCGGACTCGACCGGGCGGTGATCAGCGTCCACTGCCACGACGACCTGGGCCTGGCCGTGGCCAACTCCCTGGCCGGCGTGCGGGCCGGGGCCCGTCAGGTCGAGGTCTGCGTCAACGGCATCGGCGAGAGGGCCGACAACGCCGCCCTCGAGGAAGTGGTCATGGCCATCGCCACCCGGCGACGCGACCTGGGAGTCGACACCAAGATCAACAAGGGCGAGATCTACTCCACCAGCCGGCTGGTGTCGACCGTGACCGGCATCGCCGTCCAGCCCAACAAGGCCGTGGTCGGGATGAACGCCTTCGCCCACGAGGCCGGCATCCACGTGGACGGCGTGCTGAAGCAGCCCCTGACCTACGAAATCATGACCCCGGCCGAGATCGGCATCGGCCAGTCCTCCCTGGTCCTGGGCAAGCACTCCGGCCGGGCGGGCCTCAAAAACCTCCTCCAGGAAATCGGGTACCAGCTCGGCGACGAGGACTTCGAGCGCCTGTTCGGGGCCTTCAAGGTCCTGGCCGACAAGAAGAAGGAGGTCTTCCGGGATGACCTCGAGGCCCTGATCGCCGACGAGATCCTGCGCATCCCCCACCGGTGGCGGCTCAAGTACCTCAACATCGTCAGCGGCACCGTGACCGTGCCCACGGCCACGGTGATCATCGACGACGGCTACGAGGACCGGCAGGAGTTCGGCAGCGGCGTCGGTCCGGTGGACGCGGTCTACAACACCATCAAGAAGATCACCGGCACCAACGCCCAGTTGCTCCGGTTCTCCATCGCCAGCGTCACCGGCGGCCTCGACGCCATGGGCGAGGTGACCGTCCGCCTCGAGGAAAACGGCTACACGGTCCTGGGCAAGGCCAGCGACCCTGACATCCTGGTCGCCTCGGCCAAGGCCTATCTCAACGGCCTGAACCGGTTGGATTTCCTCAAGCGCCAGGCCGGTCTGGCCCCGGGTAACGGCGCGGGGGGCCAGGGGAACAGTCAATCGCCCCCCACGGCCGGCGTCGGACGGAACGACTCCTGAGGGCCGCCCGGGTGTCTCCGCTTAAAAACGGTCCGCCCCTGGTCGAATTCATTGGGGCCGGGATGGTGCTCGGCCGTGAGGTCCTGGTGTCCGACCTGACTTGGCGTCTGGGGGCCGGGGAGAACTGGGCCGTTTTGGGCGACAACGGCTCGGGCAAGTCCACCCTCCTGCGCCTGGTCCGCGGCGACCTGTGGCCGACCACCGGCCCGGGGACGCGAACCTATTATGATGAAGGAAGGGCGAGCGCCAGTCCGGTCGGCTTCAAGAGACGGACCGGGCTGGTGTCGCCCGAATTTTTGGTCCAGTACCGACGATTCGGCTGGAACCCGACCGGTTTGAGCGCGGTCTGCACCGGATTTTGGGACACGCCACTGTTGTACCAGGAGCCAGGGGCCGACCAGAGGCGGCGGGCCCGGGAGATCATGGCCCGCCTGGGCCTGGGCGACC
>JAHJDS010000157.1 GCA_018812395.1 Pseudomonadota bacterium | reverse complement strand
TCATGCCCGAGATGAACGGCATCGAGGCCACCCGGCGCATCGTCCGCCTTCGACCCGAGACCAGGGTCATCGCCCTGACGATGTACGCCGACACCGAGTCCGTCCACGAGGTCATGGCCGCCGGGGCCCGGGGGTATCTGGTCAAGAAGGTCGACGCGGCGATGGTCTTGCAGGCCATCGACTGCGTCATGGGGGGCGAGTTCTTCCTGTGCCCGCCCGTGTCCGAGTTGGTGGTCAAGGGTTTCCTGACCGGCGACACCAACGGCCGTCGCGCCCTGAAGCAGGGCAAGGGGCGTTTGACCCGGCGCGAGGAGGAGGTTCTCAAGCTGTTGGCCGAGGGGCTGCACAAAAAGGAGATCGCCGACAAGCTGTGCATCAGCGTCCGGACGGTGGAGGCCCATCGCTCGAACGTTCAGCAGAAGCTGGGCGTTCACACCCTGTCGGACCTGGTCCGTTTCGCGGTGCGCCATCACCTGGTCGAGCCCTGACCCGGCGGTTAGGTCGAACCCGGCCGAAAATTAGGTAATCCCGGGAGAAAAAATAGGTAAGGTGGCCAATTGCCGCCCCCCGTAGGGGGGCGGTATAGTTTTTAGTAGAGGGAAAAGATTCGGCCGCAGTCGCGGCCCCAAGGGACGGGGGTGAGTGATGGAAATGTCAGCGACCATGACCGACGCCGAACGGCTGGCCCTGGCCGACAACATCGTCGGCGCGGCCGACGAAATCGTGGCCTCGCACCACTACGAGGCCGGGGACCTGATCGGCATGCTGCTCGACGCCCAGCAGCGACTCGGTTACCTGATGCCGCACGTCATCGAGCGCATCTCGGAACAGACCGGCCTTCCCCTGTCCCGGCTGTACGGCCTGGCCACCTTTTATCGCGGCTTTTCGCTGACCCCGCGGGGACGGCATCAGATTCACGTCTGCCTGGGCACCGCCTGCCACGTCCGCGGCGGCCGGAGGCTGTATGAAAACCTGCTCAAGTTCCTGGGCGTCCGTCCCGGGGGCACGACGCGGGACTTCCGTTTTTCGGTGGACACGGTCAGGTGCCTGGGGTGTTGCTCGCTGAGTCCGGTGATGCAGGTCGACACCCAGGTCTTCGGCCGGCTGCGGCAGGGCGAGCTGGCGGGGGTCCTGGACCGTTTCGAGTAGGGAGGCAGCGATGAAAATCAGCGGCCTGCAAGGTCTGGAGCGGCTTCGTCGTCAGGGCTTGGGCTCCCTGTATCCCCCGGGGATGAAGATCGCGGTGGGCATGGCCACCTGCGGCCTGGCCACCGGGGCGGGGGACGTGTACCAGGCCATCGAGGAGGAGTCCCGGGCCCGCGGATTGGCCCTGTCCCTGACCACCGTGGGGTGCATGGGCTTCTGTCAGCAGGAGCCCCTGGTGAGTGTGGCCGTGGAAGGCGAGCCGACGGTGGTTTACTCCCAGATGGACGCCGAGTCGGCCCGACGGCTGGTGGCCGGTCTAGGCGACGGCTCCCGGCGACCGCCGGCGGACGGGGCCCTGTGTCTGCTGGGGGCCGATTTCGACACCGATCCCGAGAGGCGGCTGGACGGCGTTCCGGCCTACTTCGAGATGCCCTATTTTCGCGGCCAGCACAAGGTGGTCCTGCGCAACTGCGGCCTGATCGATCCGCACCGGATCGAGGAGTACGCCGCCCGGGACGGTTATTTCGCCCTCTTTCTCTGCCTGAGTCAGCTCAGTCCGGACAAGGTCATCGAGGAGGTGGAGCGGGCGGGCCTGCGGGGCCGCGGCGGGGCGGGGTTCCCCACGGGCACCAAGTGGCGTTTCGCCCGGGCGAACCCGGGGGCCGAGAAGTTCATCATCTGCAACGCCGACGAGGGCGATCCCGGGGCCTACATGGACCGGAGCGTGCTCGAGGGCGATCCCCACGCCGTGCTCGAGGGCATGATCATCGGCGGCTTCGCCGTGGGGGCCCACCGGGGCATCGTCTACGCCCGCCATGAATACCCCCAGGCCATCGCCCGCATCCAAGAGGCCGTGGAGCAGGCCCGGGCCCACGGCCTGTTGGGCAAGGACATCCTGGGCTCGGGTTTCAACTTCGACATCAAGCTCAGCCGCGGCGCCGGGGCGTTCGTCTGCGGCGAGGAGACGTCGCTCATCGCCTCGGTCGAGGGCCGGATGGGCAATCCACGGCCGCGGCCGCCGTTCCCCGCCGAGCGGGGATTGTGGGATCGGCCGACGGTCATCAACAACGTCGAGACCCTGGCCAACGTGCCCAAGATCATGCTCAACGGCGCGGACTGGTACACCCAGTCGGGCACCGAAAAGAGCCGCGGCACCAAGGTCTTCTCCGTGGTCGGCAAGGTCCGCCACACCGGACTGGTCGAGGTGGACATGGGCACCTCGCTCCGGGACATCGTGTTCAACATGTGCGGCGGCGTCCCCGGCGGGCGCCAGTTCAAGGCGGTCCAGACCGGCGGGCCGTCGGGGGGCTGTTTGCCGGCCGAGTACCTGGACCTGCCGGTGGACTACGAGTCCCTGGCCGCGGCCGGATCGATCATGGGCAGCGGCGGGATGATCGTCCTGGACGACACCAGCTGCATGGTCGACCTGGCGCTGTACTTCATCGAGTTTTTGCGCGAGGAGTCTTGCGGCAAGTGCCTGCCCTGCCGGGAGGGCCTGGAACACCTCTCGGAGATCCTGCATCGCATCAGCTCGGGCGCGGGCCGGCTCGAGGACCTGGACCTCATGCGCGAGCTGGCCGGGGCGATGAAGGATTTCTCGCTGTGCGGCCTGGGGCAGACGGCGCCCAACTCGGTCCTGACGACGCTCAAGAATTTCGAGGCGGAATACCGGGCCCACATCCTGGACAAGCGCTGCCCGGCCGGGGTCTGCGCGGGGCTGGTCCTCAGCCCCTGCCAGAACACCTGTCCGGCCGGGGTGGACGCGCCCAGCTACATCAACCTGGCCGCCCTGGGCCGGTACCGCGAGGCCTGGGAGGTGATTCTCAAGACCAATCCCTTCCCGGCGACCTGCGGCCGCATCTGTTCCCACCCCTGCGAGTTCAACTGCCGGCGGGCGGAGTTGGACGAATCGGTGGCCATCAAGGACATCAAGCGGTTCGTCACCGACTGGGCCATGAACAACTACGCGGCGCCGGAACCGTTCCCGGTGACCAGGGCCGAGAAGACGGCCGTGGTCGGCGCCGGTCCGGCCGGTCTGACCTGCGCCTATTACCTCCGGCAGATGGGCTACGACGTGACCGTGTTCGAGGCCGGCGACAAGGCCGGGGGGATGCTCCGGCAGGCCGTGCCCGAGTTTCGGATGCCGACCGAGGTGATCGACTGGGAGATCGGACACATCGTCGCCCGGGGGGTCAAGATCGCCTACCACTCGCCCATCGGCCCCTACCGGACGCCCGAGTCCCTGCTCCAGGAGGGCCACGCCGCCGTGTTCCTGGGGATGGGGGCCCAGCGGCCGGCCTTTCTCCACGTCGAGGCGCCGACGGACGACGTGGAGGGCTTCTGGTCCGGCCTGGACTATCTGATGCGCATCCGGGGAGGCGAGGAGTTCGACGTGGGCCGGAAGGTGGCCGTCATCGGCGGCGGCAACGTCGCCCTGGACGCGGCCCGGACCGCCCTGCGCCAGGGGGCCGAGGAGGTGACCGTCTACTACCGCCGGGACGAGGAGGAGATGCCGTCCACGGCGGCCGAGATCGAGGAGGCCCGGGCCGAGGGGGTCGGGTTCGAGTTCCGGGCCTGGCCGCAGAAGGTCCACCGGGCCAACGGCCGCGTCGGGGGGGCGACCTTCTCCCGGGCCGACCCCCGGGAGCGGGATTCGTCCGGCCGCCGCCGGTTTGCGCCGGTGGCGGGCACCGAGTTCACCATCGAGGCCGACGCGGTCCTGATCTGCATCGGCCAGCTCCAGCGGCTGGACTTCGGGGGGGTGAGCGAGATCGAGATCGGCCCCGCCGGGACGCTGGACGTGGACCCCAACTCCCTGGCCACGGTGGTCCCCGGCGTCTTCGCCGGCGGGGACGTGGTTTCCGGACCGGGGTACGTCATCGAGGACATCGCCATGGGCCGCCGGGCGGCGCTGGCCATGGACAAGTACGTCCGGGGCGACACCTCGCGGGTGATCTTCGAGATACCCGACGTCCGGTACGGCGAGGAACGGCGCCTGCCGCCGGTCCAGTTCTCCCAGGCCTCCCGGGCCCGCATGATCACCCTGGCCGCCCGGGAACGAGTGCGCTCCTTCCGGGAGGTCGAGTTGGGCCTGAGCGAGGAACAGGCCCAGGAGGAGGCGCGGCGCTGCCTGCGTTGCGACATGGAGTGACGCCCGGACCGGACCCGGGACCAAAAGGAGACGGTCATGGTTAGCTTGACCATCAACCAGTCAACGGTCGAGGCGGCCGAAGGGGCCCTGGTGCTGGACGTGTGCCTTGACCTGGGATTGGATATTCCCACCCTTTGTCACCGCCGGGAACTGCCCTCATACGGGGCCTGCCGATTGTGCACCGTCGAGGTGACCCAAGGCGGGCGAACCCGGCTGTCGGCGGCGTGCTCTCTGCCGGTGGCGGCCGACATGGTCGTCGAGACCGAATCCGAGCGGGTCCGGACCGGTCGCCGAATCATGGCCGAGTTGCTGCTGGCCCGCTGTCCGAAAAACGAGCAGGTCCGGGATCTGGCCGCCCGGCTGGGCGTGACCGAGACCCGGTTCACCAAGCGGGCCGTTCACGTCGAAGAGGAAGAGGCGGAAGAGGAGGAAGGAGGGCTCCCGCCGCTCACGGTTCATCACCCGCCGGCCACCAAGGAGGGGGACTGCGTGCTGTGCGGTCTGTGCGTTCGGGCCTGCTCCGAGCTGGCCGGGGTGCACGCCATCGGGTTCGCCGGCCGGGGGGTCAACCGGCGGGTGGCGACCCCGTTCGATCGCCTCAGCCGGACCTGCGTCGGGTGCGGCACCTGCACCTTCGTCTGTCCGACCCACGCCATCGACATGGAGGGTCCGGCCCTGCTTCGTTTTCGGGAGCTGTCGGCCGAACGCCGGTTCTGCCGCTACATGCGCATGGGCATCGTTTCCCAGAAGATCTGTCCCAACGATTACCGGTGCGGCCAGTGCGAGTATGACCAGGAAATGGAAGACATGATGGGCACCCACCCGGTGCTGGCGGCCAAACCGGCCAAGTTCAAGCAGCTCACCCCGGTCGACGGCCTGGAGTACATGCCCCACTACGCCTATCATCCCCAGATCCACGCCTGGGTTCAGGCCATCGGACCGGTGCTCAAGGTGGGGGTGGACGCCTTCCGCATCGCCTTCAGCCGGGGGATCGAGGGCGTCGGTCTGCCGCCGGTGGGGACCCAGGTCGCCCGGGGCGAGCCGGTCATCTTCCTGGAAACTCCCCAGGGGACCTTCGAGGTGCCGTGCCCGGTCAGCGGTGAAGTGACGGCGGTCAATCCGGACCTGGCCGTCCAGCCCGAACTGATTGGTCTGGACTGCTATCGGCGGGGATGGCTGTTGCTGATCCGGCCCCAGAACGTGGATCTCGAGCTGCAATTCCTGATCAAGGGCCTGGGGGTGCCGACCTGGCTGACCAGGGAATTCCGGCGGTTGCGGGACTGCGTGCCGCCGGGTTACGATCAGCACGAAGACCTGGGCGGCGTCCTGGCCGAACTCGATGGGGAGACCCTGGCCTCGGTCGGCCGCGAATTTTTCCACCCCTCCCGGCCGCCGGGAGCCGCCGGACCGCGCTGAGGCGGCGTCGGGTGGGCCGGACGTTTTGCCAAGACAACACCGGAGGTAGGTCATGGTGCGTGAGGACAAGAACCTGTTTGCGGCCCTGCGGGAGGCCTGCCGGGCCATCCACGCCCCGACTGATCCCGAGCCCATCGCCCGGCGGGCCGCCGAGGTGGCCTGCCAGTTGATGGAGGCCCGCGGCGCGGCCGTGTACATCCTCGACCGATCGAGCGGCAAGTTGACCTTGTCGGCCGCCCACGGCCTATCGCTCGACTATCTCGAGAAGGGGCCGGTCCTGGCCGACGAATCACTGCCCGACGTGGCCGGCGCCGAGCCGGTGGTCATCCGGGACGTGGAGAAGGACGACCGGGTCCAGTACCCCCGGGAGGCCCTGGCCGAGGGCATCCGGTCCATCGCCGGGGTGCCGATGATCATCGGTCACACCGCGGTGGGCGCCCTGCGCCTGTACTCCGGGCAGGTGCGGGAGTTTTCTCCGGAGGAGATCGGCCTGCTGGAGGCCATGGCCGAGCAGGTCGCCCTGGCCCTGCGCAAGGGCTTTTACTTGAGGGCTCTCCGGGACATGTCCCGGGCCATTCACACCCGGTCCGAGGCCCGCGACGTGCTGACTCTGGTCTGCGATCAGGCCCGGCGCATCTTCAACGCCAAGGCCGCGGCTATCCGCGTCGTCGACCGCGATACCGGGAACCTGATCCTGTCCGGGGCCAGCGGGCTGTCCGAGGCCTACCGGAAAAAGGGGCCGGTCTTCCCCGACCAATCCGTGGCCGAAATCTTGAGCGGCGGCCTGGTCCACATCGTCGACGTGGCCGTCGACCCCCGGGTCCAGTACCCCGAAGACGCCATCAAGGAGGGCATCGTCGGCATCGCCGGCGTGCCCCTGATCGTGGGCGGCCGGACGGTGGGGGCCCTGCGCGTCTACTTCGCCGACAAGCGTCGGATCGCCGACGAGGACAAGGAACTGCTGGAGGCCCTGGCCGAGCAGGCGGCCCTGGCCTTGCGCGAGGACGTCCACATCCGGGACCTGCAGGACATCACCCTGGTCGTCCGGAAGCGGATGGACGTCAAGCAGACCTTGTCGCTCATCTGCCAGAAGGCCACCGAGGCCCTGGGGGCCCTGGGCGCCTCGGTGCGCATTCGGGACAAGGAGACCGGCGAGCTGAAGATCTCCACGTCGTGCGGCCTGTCCCAGGCGTATTTGAGCAAGGGCCGGGTGCTCTCGGACAAGAGCGTGGGCGAAATTCACGCCGGCAAGCCGGTGGTGATTTCCGATGTGTTGACCGATCCCCGGGTCCAACACCCCGAGGCGGCCCAGAAGGAGGGCATTCGGGGCATTATCGGCGTGCCTATGAGCGTGGGCGAGAACACGGTCGGCGTGCTCCGGGTCTATTTGCCCCAGTTCTGGCAGCCCGACGCCGGGGACCTCGATTACCTGGCCTCCCTGGCCGAGCAGGGCGGCCTGGCCATCGAGAAGAACTTGTTGTACTCCGAGTGTAAAGTGGGTTATCGGGACCTGATGGCCCAAATCGGGACCGTGGCCCAAGACAAATAAGGAATCCCGTCCCGGGCCGGCCTAAGGGGGCGTCACCGGCTCGACGCCGATCCGGCGGACGGCCTCGAGCACCGACGCGTCGCGCCGGGCCCGGGCGAGCCAGTCCTCGACCACCCGCTCCGGACCGACCCCTTCGGCCTCGATCCGGCCCACTTCCTGATCGAAGAAATTGTAAAATACCAGCCACGGCCGTCCGTCGTCGTCCGCCTCGCCTCGGACGCCGCCGCCCAGGTAGGTGTCCTCGAAGGGGACCAGGGTCACCCGCGGATCGAGCGGCCGGTCCGAAGTCCTGGCCGCCAGCCGATCGGCCAGGTCCCGGGCGATGGCGGCCACGACCGACGGCTTCCCGGTCGCCGGCTCCCCCGGGGCCAGGGGCGAGCCGGGGGCCGTCTTGATCGCCTCGAACTTCTCGGGCGGCGCCCCGACCGATTCGAGGATGATGAGCTTTTGGATCAGATTGCGCTCGTCGAACGCCAGGTCGTCCGAGGTGTCGTACATCCGGCCGTCGGAGCATTTGAAGCGCATGTCTGTCCCCGAGCCGGGTGGGTTTGGGGCGGAAGTTCCGTTCGGGCGGAGCCTCCCGGTTTTCCGGCGGAAGATGGTCTGTTCCGGTGGCCCGCATTTTATCGGCTTCGCTTTCGTCGGTCAAGGGTGTATACTTGGTAAATTATTTGACATAATCACCCTTTCCGGGTAGACAACGTAGCCATGCCGCCATCCAAACGGACCAACATCTTCGGCCTGAACCCGCCGCCGGCCGCCCCGTCCGAGAGGAAAGGGGCCCGCCCGGCCCGGGGCG
>JAHJDS010000156.1 GCA_018812395.1 Pseudomonadota bacterium | reverse complement strand
GTTCGCCGTGTATCTGGCTTCCCTGGCGGTGATTCCGGCGGCGGTGTTTTTCCTGGATGAGCCGCGGCGGCGGCCGGCGGCGGGCGCCTCCCTTGTGACGGAAGATGCGCGGCCCGCGGTCGGCCGCCTGGCCCTGCTCTACGCCACGGCCTTCGTGGCCACCGTCTTTTTTTTCGTGATTCCGGTCCAGGCGCCGTTCCTCTTTCAGAGGGTGTTCGGCGTGGGCAACTCGACGATCGGTTTCTTGGCCGCGGCCATGGCCCTGGTCCAGACGTTCGTTTCCCTGGCCTACGGTCGGATCCGGTCCCGGCTCGGCTTTGGGGCCATCTTCGCCCTGGCCTTTGTGATGATGGGGCTGGGCAACCTGCTTTTGGGCCTGGCGGACCGGGCCTGGATCGCGGCCCTGGTGCTCGTCTGTCTGGGGGTGGGCCACGGTCTGCTGATGCCCAACCTGAGCTACTGGGCGCTCAGCCTGGCCCCGGAGCCGGCCCGCGGCCGGGTCATGGGCGGGCTGGCGACGTTTTTCGCCCTGGGCCAGTTCGTGTCGCCCCTGGTCTTTCACCCGTTGATCGCCCTGGCCTCGCTCCAGGGGGCGTTCGTCATCTGCGGGGCGGCGCTCTTCGGGCTCAGCGCCGCGGTGGGAACGGCCGCCTGGCGGCGGCGTTCGAGAACGGGCCGGCCGCTGGAATCCGAGGCGTGATGGCCCGACCTACTGCAAGGCGAATCGTTCCCCGTCCCGGGCCAGGCGGCCCTGTTCGTCCAGCCGTTGCAGATGTTTCTTGATTATGGCCTTCTCGGCAAACCAATAGAAATCCTTCGGCTCACGGGGGCGGCCGTAGACGATCCAGGCCTCGCTGATCTCCTCCATGGTCCGCGGCTCGGCTAAAAAATCCTCCAGCTTCTCCTGCCGGGTGTCGATCACGGCCAGGTACTTGTCCCACAGTTCGCCGGGGTTTTGCTCGAACACCCCGGTCTCATGACCGGTCAGCCAGACCTTGGCCGGAATCTGGCGCAGGCGCTTGGCCGAGGCGATGGTGTCGTCGATGCTGGAGTACCGGTCGCCGTACCACGGCCCGAACGGGGTCAGATCGTAATCGGCCAGGCACAAAACGCCCGGCTCGCGAAACAGAAAGGCCAGGGAGCCCGGGGTGTGGCCGGGCGCGGCCTTGACCTCGACCGTCACCCCGCCCAGGTCCCGCACCTGGCCGTCCTCCAAAAATCCACTGGGTCGGCGGGGCCGGAAGTGGAAGTTTTTTAGCATGATCTCCCGCCAGGTGTCGCGGTACTGGTCGTGGTCCATGTCGTACCAGTCCAGGAACGTCTCGAGGTCGGCCAGGGGCGGGGCGTCCGCGGCCGCCATCAAGAGCGGCAGGTCCTCGAACAGGTCCAGATGGGCGATGTGGTCCTCGTGCCAGTGGCTGAGCCAGACGGCGCCCACCCCTTCCTCGTCCCGCAGGCGTTTGAGCCTGTCCCGATCCGAGGCCGGGTCGATGAGCACGCCCGCGCCCTCGATGTAGACGGAATGACAGCAGGGGTATCGTCCCTGGTTGACCCCGGGGATGAACCTGACCGGCCCGAAATTTTTTTCTTCCATTTTTCCCCTTGTCGCTTGACCGGTCGTATGGTTCAAAAAAGTCCGACCGGGCGAGGTTCGAGCCTCGCCCGATCAGACCTTTGGAAACCGAAAATGATTACGCCTGCTGTTTGGCCCGCTCTTCGTCCCGGAGCACGCGCCGGAGGACCTTGCCGATGACGCTCTTGGGCAGCTCGTCGCGGAACTCGACCTCACGCGGCCGCTTGTACCCGGCCAGGTGCTCCTTGCAGAAGGCGATGATCTCCTCTTGGCCGGCCTCCATCCCCGGCTTGAGCTGGATGAAGACCTTGACGTGCTCGCCGCTCTTGGGGTCGGGCACCCCGACGGCCGCCGCCTCGGCCACTTTGGGATGGGTGTAGAGGACCTCCTCGATCTCCCGGGGATAGGCGTTGAAGCCGCCGACCAGGATCAGGTCCTTCTTGCGGTCGGTGATGACGATGAAGCCGTCCTCGTCCATCTTGCCGATGTCGCCGGTCAGGAAAAAGCGCTGCCCGTCGATCTCGCGAAAAACCTCGGCGTCGGCCTCGGGCCGTCCCCAGTAGCCCTTCATGACCTGGGGTCCGGAGGCGGCGATCTCGCCCTCCTCGCCCAGGGGCAGCTCGGTGGCGCCGGTCTCGACATCGACGATCTTCATGTCGGTGCCGGGGATGGGCAATCCGGTCGAGCCGACCTTGCGCAGCTCGGGGATGGTCGGGTTGGTGGTCAGCACCGGACTGGTCTCGGTCAGCCCGTAGCCCTCGAAGATGATCGCCCCGGTCTTGGCCTCGAACTGGCGGATGACCTCGACCGGGCAGGGCGCCCCGCCCGAGCCGCAGCCGATGATCGAACTCAGGTCGAACTTGTCGGTCAGGGGGTGGTTGATGATGGCGGTATAGATGGTCGGCACGGCGATGACGATGGTCACCCTATACTTCTGGATGGAGCCCAGGATGTCGGTGAAGGGCGGCTTGCCGGCCCGGGGATCGGGGATACAGACCACCTTGCTGCCGGTCAGGGTGGTCTGCAACAGGCAGAGGGTCATCCCGAAGCTGTGGTACCACGGCAGGACGCCGAGATAGGTGTGGGCCCCGCCCTTCTCCAGCCGCTCGAGGGGACCCCCTCCTTCCGGCTCGAGGCGGACCCATTCGTAAGTGGCCGTCACGTCGTAGACCAGGTTCGAGTGGGTCAGGCCGGCCCCCTTGGGCACGCCGGTGGTGCCGCCGGTGTAGAGGATCAGGGCCAGGTCGCTCTCGGGATCGATGTCCACCACCGGCGGCTCGGCCGGGTAGTTCGTAACGACATCGTCGAGGAGGAGGTGATTGGGATCCCTGTCCGGCGCCTTGGGGATCTTGCCCAGCAACCCGCCCAGGAAGGCCTTGAACCCCGGCAGATAGGACTTGATGTTGCACACGACCACCGTCTCGACGTCGGTCCCGCCGATGGCCTTGGCCGCCGTCCGGTAGAACTGGGGGTGGTCCATGACAAATAGGGCCTTGGCCCCCGAGTCCCTCATCTGGAAGTTGAGTTCCTCGGCCGTGTAGAGCGGATTGCAGGTCACGGCCACCGCGCCGGCCTTGAGGATGCCAAAAAAAACGGCCGGGTACTGGGGGATGTTGGGCAGGAAGACGGCGCACCGGTCGCCCTTCCGGATGCCGCGGGAGGCCAGGAAGTTGGCGATCCGGTCGGCCGTGTACTTGACCTGGGCGTAGGTCCGGGTGGCGTCCTGGAAGATGGTGAAGGTGTTGTCCGGCCACCTTGCGGCCGCGTCGTCGAGCAGGGAAAACAGCGGTTTGTCATAGCCGGAAATGTCGTGGGGAACGCCCTCGGGCCACCGGGCGCCGTGCCAGGGTTTGGTCGCCATCGCCACCCTCCTTTATCTGTTTTTTCTGGTATAACTCGGCTGGGGCGTGCCAGTCACCCAAGCCCATTATCGCAGAATAGCCTCAAGACCGCGAATGGTCAACCGCCTCGGCCCGGCCGGCCGTTGGTTTGGCCCACGCTCCTTTATTTTTATAACAAACTCCGGGGCGGACCGGGGCGATGCGGCTAAGGCTTTATCAGTCGGTTACGTAATTGCCCTAGGCCCTCGATTTCCAGCTCGATCAGGTCGCCCGGCTGGAGAAAACGGCCGTGCTCCAGGCCACAGCCGTCGCCGACCGTGCCCGAGCCAAAAAGCTCTCCCGGATAGATCGTCTCGGACCGGGACACGTGGGCGATCATGTCCTCGAACCGGTGGTGCATGTCGCCCGAAAAACCCCGGCCCCATTGTTCGCCGTTGACCCGGGCGACCATGGTCAGATGATAGGGGTCGGGGATCTCGTCGGCCGTCACCAGCCAGGGGCCGATGACGTTGCCCGTGTCGAAATCCTTGCCCTTGGCCGGACCCAGCCGGCAGGCCATTTCCTCGAACTGGGCGTCCCGGGCGGACATGTCGTTGAAGATTGTGTAGCCGAAGATGTGATCGCGGGCCTTTTCCAGGGGGATGTCCTTACCCTGCCCGCCGATGACGATCGCCAGCTCCAGTTCGAAGTCCATCTCTTGGCTATAGGCCGGCCAAATGACGTCCTCGTCCGGGCCGATGACCGAGAAGCGGTTGGACTTGTAATAGATCGGTTGCTCGTACCAGACTCGCGGGATCCTGACCAGGCCCAGGGCGGTGAGCAGCGGGGCCAGGACGCCGACTTTGCGCCGGGCCCCCTGGCGATAGGCCTGTCGGAAGTGTTTCTCGAAGCACATGAAGTCCCGAATCTGCCGGGGCACGGGCAGGGGGGCCTTGAGCTTGACTTCGCCCCGCAGCACGGTCGCGGCCCGGGCCTCGACCATTTGCCGGGCCAGGTCCAGGGCGGCCTGGCCGCCGTCGATCAGGGCCGGCATGTCAACGAATTTTTCGGACAGGTCGACGATGGTCTGAAGATCGTCGAGCAAGGCCCCCACCTTCTGGGCGCCCTCTTGTTCCTGATACGTGATCAGCTTCATCCGTCCCCTCAAACAATATGTTCGTCGCTGGTTCGTTACGGATCACGCCGGTTCGATCTCAGACCGGACCACGTTCAACGGCGCGGCCGCCCCCTCCACAAAAAAGGGGGGCGGCTAGTGCGCCGCCGCACGGGCATGCTTCGCGAGGGAAGGTTGTAATTGAGTTTAACGCCTCGCCCGCGCTTGCCGCCTCCACTTCGTTTCGGCTGCGACGAGGGTCATTCATCGAAAACAGCCACCGCCCGGGTCCAGCCCGCCGAGGCTCCCTTGATTTTGACCGGGAAGCAGATCACCTGAAAGCCGTCGACGGGGAGTTGTTCCAGGTTGTGCAGCTTCTCCAAATGACAGTAGCCCTTTTCCCGGCCGGCCTTGTGGCCCTCCCAGATGACGCTCGGGTCTTTTTCCTTCCCGTATCGCCGGGCGGTGTGCACGAACGGGGCGTCCCAGGACCAAGCATCGGTGCCGGTAATCTTCACGCCGCGTTCCAAGAGGTACAGGGTCGCCTCTTTGCCCATCCCGCACCCGGCGGCCACGTAGTCGTCATGTCCGTAGCGCTGGCCGGCCCGGGTGTTGACCACCACGATTTCGAGGGGCCGCAGGTCGTGACCGACGCGATCGAGTTCGGCCTCGACGTCTCTTGCTGTCGCCACGTAGCCGTCGTCAAATGAACGGAAGTCCAGCTTGACCCCGGGCTGGAAGCACCACTCGAGAGGCACCCGGTCGATGGTCAGCGACGGCCGGCCCTGGTCCATGGTGGACGCAAAATGCCAGGGCGCGTCCAAGTGGGTGCCGTTGTGGGTCGAGAGCTGGATGAACTCGATTGCCCAGCCCTCGCCGCCGGGCAGGTCCTCCTTGGTGAGGCCGGGGAAGAAGGCGGCGATCTGCTCGACCGTACCCTGATGTTCCAGGTAGGTTATCTGGGGCTGCATGCCCGGCGGGTCGGAGATGATGTCGTTTGTCAGCGGGATGGACAGGTCGATGAAACGGCGGGCCACGGTGTCCTCCTCGGTCCGTTTCTGCGGGAAGAACGGTCCCACCATACACCGTCGTGGCCGAGGACGGAGTATTTTCTATTGCCCCCGCTTGCCGGTCATTGTCTCGATGTCGATCCGAACCACGGTCGCCGCCTTGACCTTGGCCGGCGGGAAATAGTAGTCCCCCGGCCCGGCGTAGTGGGCGGTGATGACCCTCAGGCCCTCGACCTTGGCCGCCTCGTCCTCGAGAATCACGGCCTGACCAAAGCCGATGACGCTTTGGTAATCCATGTCCCATTTGCAGGGCGCCTCGCCCGGGATCGACGCCGCCTCGACCACGGCCGTAAAGGACACCCGCGGGTTGGCGCGGAGGATGTCCATTTTGAGGCCCTTGGCGCCGGTGTGGAAATAAAGCCGACCGTCGGCATACCCGAAGGATACGGGCACGACGTAAGGTTCGCCCTGGCGGCACAGTCCCAGGGTCAGATACACGGCCTTTTTTAAAACGGCCTCGACGGTTGCCCGGTCCTTGATTTCCTGCTCCCTCCGCCGCATGACCCTCACTGCCCGCCGCCGAACAACTGCGACATCTTGAGCATCAGCGATATGTCGCCCGTGGCCCGCATCCGGCCGTCGGCCACCAATTGCGGGGGCAGGACCTGGCCGCTCATGATCCCGCACCAGTCCTCGAAGGGGACGGCGATGGTCAGGTCCGGTTTCGCGGCCCCCTCGGCCACGGTCTTTATCCGGCCGTCGCCGATGACCAGGTGGCAGGAGCCTTCGACCTCCCCGGAGAAATCGAACCGGATGACGGCCGCCAGGTCGCCGGCCCCTTGGGGGTTGAAGGCCAGGGTCAGCAGCCCCAGGAACTCCTCGATGGTGCGCGGCCGGGGCACCAGACCCTTTTCCGTAAACTCCCGTGGCGTCACCCCGGCATCGATGCAGGTCCGCCAGAACATATTGCCCAGCCGGATGAACGACTCGGGGTCCATGACTGGCTGGGTGATCCGGGCCAGGGTTTTTTGTTCGATCCCCCCCTGCTGGACCAGTTCCCGACCGGCCTGGGCCGTGGCCGCCAGGATGTCGTCTCTCAGCTCCGGCTGTCGGGTGATGGTGTGGGAGCTGTGCCGGTAGATCTCGGCCGCCAGGGCGCCGATGTCGCCCCACAGGAATCGGACATAGTCCCTCAGGGCCTGGAAGGCGGAATCGGCCGGGAAGCCGGCCACGCTCAGGATGACCGCCCGGGGCGCCTGGTGACGGAGGGGGTGGTGCCACCGGCCGTCTTTCTCCTCGAAATAGGGCTCCAGCACGGGCAGGATGCGCTCCAGGAAGCGCTTCATGGTGGCGTTGAC
>JAHJDS010000155.1 GCA_018812395.1 Pseudomonadota bacterium | reverse complement strand
GGACCGGTCCCCGCCCCGAGGATCATGGCCAGCAGCAGGGCGGTCATGACCTACCCCAGGACCTGGCCGAGCAGCAGGGCCCCGCCGATGAACCAGCCGACGACCACGGCCGCGGTGACCACGCCGGCGGCCAGATTGCCGTTCTTGATCTCGGTGGTGAAGTTGAGCCCGGGCAGGATGAACCTGTCGGCCAGCCGCCAGGCCCCGATGGTCACCAGTCCGAACAGGAACCATCCGGTCAGGGCGTAAAGCAGGTTGATTAACCACATGGGTGTGCCTCCTTCGGGCGATGCCCGGGTGAATTCGACAGGCCGGTGTGGCCTGTCAGGTTTTGCGAAGGGTGTCGATCAGGTCGTCGCAGGGAATGCGCTGATCTTTGGGGAGAAGGATGTTGAGGGCGTTACAGATGCGGATCAAGATCATCACTATAGCGAGGAATCTTGCGTCCGTCCGTTCGATGCCCAGGATGATACTGCCGAATTGCTGATCGCCCTTCTCCAGTCGTTCGTTGAGCGCACCGTGCTTCTGGTCACAGATGTCCGGATCGATTTTACGCGACTGGCCCAACCACCACCTGGTCAAGAGGAACTGGAGCACGCCGGCGATGATCAGGGCGGCCAGGGTCCAGATGAAGTATTCCTGACCGGTCACGCCAGGGCCTCAAGCTGTGAGAGGTCCACGGCCATGATGGTGCTGACCTTGAGCTTGGCGTTGACCTCGGCCTCGAGCTGGGTCGACAGGTCCCGGAGGTCCTGCCGGGCGGCGAGCATGTCCTGGTACTCGGTATCGGTCAGGTCCGTGGCCGCGCCGGCGTCGAGCTGGTCCCGGTGACGGGTCCTTTTCCAGTCGGTTCGGGAAAGCAGAGCGTGGGCCAGGACCTTGATTTCGGCGACCCGTTTCACCTTCAGGACGGCCACCAGCTCGGACTCGATCTTGTCCACCACCTGGCCGTCGACGACCTTCTGGGTTTCAGGGTCCGAACCCACGGGCAATGTGGCGCATCCCTCGGGAAGTGCGGACGGCGGGTCGCCGAAGCCGGTCCCGACGATCGCGCCGTCAGACGTTCGGTAAACGGTGAATCGAGCCATGTCGGTCACTCCTCCTGTCTACCTGCGGCGCAGGGCCAACGGCAGTTCAAACGCCACCCAGCCGATCTTGATGATGCATTGGGTGCCCGTGCCCTCGATTTTGTACTTGATTCGGCCCTCCTGGTCGGTCTCCATGGGCGGCTGGGCGGCCTGGCGAACCGCGTCCGAGGACCGGCCTACGTCATCGAGGGTGTTGATTAGAGATGTGTCGTCTCCGTTGATCAGCAGACAGTTGCTGCTTCCAGTCTGCGGATACCAGTAGTCCCTGACATCGACCCTCAGCTTTCCGAGCGCGGGCAGATTGAGATCCACCAGGGTGTCGGTGCTCGCGGCCGGCTGAAGCTCATACGCCTGGAACACCTCCCGGAGTGAAAAGTGATCGCCCCGGATGTTGTTCGGCCAGAGCGTGGTCGCCCCGGAGGCCATCACCACGTCGAGGCATCTTTGGTCCCCATCAAAAAGGATGGTCCGGTCTGCCGAGTACACGGGCGGGCTGGTGGTGATGGTGATCTCGCCGGCGGACAGGATCATTCCCGAGGCCGGCTTTTGGGCCATGACGTACTGCCACTCGTTGGCCGTCATGCCGGTCGGGTTGAGGACGATCTCTTCGGGGACGTGGTAGACGGTGAAGTCCACCGGCTCGAGGCCCACGTTGTCGAACCAGCCCACTTCGGCGCTGGTTTCGACCTGAAGGTCGAGCCGGACCTGGGTGCAGCCCGGCGGGATGAAGACCAGGGCCTGCCGCTGGGAGTAATCGGTCAGGTCCTCGTAGTCGGGCTGATGGAGAAAGACACCGTGGTCCTGGTCCCGGACGGTGACCCTCACCTGATGGCCCGAGGCCGAGGATTTCAGATGGGCGCTGAGGTGGTAGAACTTCTCGGGCTCGACGGTGATCAAGGCCTGGGCGCTCCCGCCGTCGGCGGTGGCGGTCACCTCGAGGCCGTAGGAGCCGGACTGGGCCGCTCCGCCCGTGGCGGCCAGGGTGGCGTCGGCCCCGGTCCACCCGGTGGTGTCTCCGGTCTCGAAGTCGCCGTTGGTGACCTGGTCGTCGCCAAGCTCGGGCAGGGACACCACGCCCTTGGAGATCTTCAACTCGGTGGTGCTGATGGCCTCGACCTTGACGGTCTTGACCTGGGCGGCGGCGTAGGCCGAAGCATTCCCGGCCATGGCCTCGATCGCCCCCTGGACCCGGTCGGGCGAGCCGGGCAGCCCGGCCGAGGAATTGTCGAAACTGATCTTGGCCGCCGGGTGCGCGGGATCGGCGGCCTGGTGATCGGCCAGGTTGCCCGAGGTCCCGTCAAGGGCCGCCTTGAGAGCCTCGATCGCGGCCTGTACCCGGTCGGGATCCCCGGCAAGTCCGGCCGTCGAGTTGTCGAACCAGATCCGGTCCGCGGGGTGGGCCGGGTCCGACACCAGATGCTGGGCCGCGGTCGGGGCAATCTCCCGCCCGGTGTCGGCGATCATCTCCGAGGTCAACTGGGTCGCGTCGGCCGGGATGATCACCGTGCCCAGGACGACGTGATGATCCTGGACGTTTTCCGCCAGGATGGCCTTGAGTTCGGCCGTGGTCTCGGTGGCACCCTGGACGTACAGGGCCTCGATCACGATCCGGAGGGTCCTTTCCTGATCGGACACGCCCAGGTCCAGGACCTCGGTCGCTTTTGTCGAGACGGTCAGGCTGTAGCCGTCATAGTCGACCAGGGCGACGCTCACCCCTTCGGGGCCCGGGGCGACGCTCAACTCCATGGCGTTGCCCGGCGAAAGGACGTACCCCAGGTAGACCCCGGGCGGCATGATCCCGTGGAACTTTCGGTTCAGGGCGGCGCTGATGTAGTGCTCGCCCTCTCGGATGTCAGGCACCAGGGCCACGTTGACCTCCTGTTAGAACTGGAAGGTGACGATGTGCTTGAAGGATTTCTGGGCGTTGAGGACCTCGACCGGGAAAGTGGCCACGGCCAGGGGGTCGTCCTCGTTGTCCAGGATGATGATCCTCGAGCAGACCCCGGTCCCGTCGGCCGCGGTCAGGTAGCACTGACAGGACACGGCGCCGTTGCCCACGAACTGGACGTCGTCGATGGACAAGACCTTCTGGGCGACGATGTGCTCCGGATCCGGCAGGCCGGTGATGGTCCGGTCGGGAGGCAGGGGTTTGGAGTAGCAGGGGGACTCGGGGTCGGCCTCGTGGCCGTCGTCGCACACCGCGAATTTAGCGGGCCAGTACGTCCCGCTGCGGTCGGAAAACATCTGGGCCAGCTTGTCACGGAACATGTCCGTGATCTCGGCCCGGGTGATTTGGTCGCTCATGTCAGCCAAGGCAGTAACCTCCCGTGAATCTCAGGCCATAGGTTTCGTCCGGGGGCAGATGGGTCTGGTTCAGGTCCATGGGCGGAAAGCAGTCCAGGCCCGGCCGGCGGAAGTTGGCCGGGTAGGAACTGATCAGGGAGCAGGACATCTTCACCCGGCCGGAGTTGTCCACCTCGGGGTGCTGATCGCTGTCCATGTTCCAGGGGGCCAGGTTGATGATGATCCTGGCCACCGTCTCGGACTCCGCCTCCGCCTCGGCCCGGGCCGTGACTTGATAGGCCCGGGTGGCCAGGATCTCCAGCAAAGTGGCGTGCAGGGGCTTGACCTGGCTTACCAGGGCCACGATGCGGTCGATCTGGTCCTCGGTGAAGCAGACGAAGTCCGAGGCGATCTCGAGGCTGAACTTCGAGGACCGGCCGTAATCGGCCCCCGGGGTGCCCGAGGGTCTTTCCTCGACAAAGTGGGTCTCGAGGGGATCGGTGCCGTCGATGACCTCCCACAGCTCCACCAGACGGCGGAGTTCGATGCCGGATACCTTGAGCATCAGGGCCAGCGCGAAGCCCGTCCCCTTGGCCCGGCAGATCTCGGCGAACCGCAGGACCTTGTGCCGGAAGAACTGATCGTCGCCGTCCATGTCGGACCGCTCGAGGCCGATGTCCTGAGCCAGGACGCCCAGCTTCTCGGCCGGACAGGTGAGCGGCCGCCACAGGGCGTAGTAGTCGTCGAGTCGGTCCCTGACCGCCTGGCGGATGAGGTTGACCACCTCATCCAGAACGCCGAACTCCGGCCCCGCCTGCCGGTTGACCCGGGGCAGGTTGCGATCGAACACGGATTCGGTCATGGATTCACCGTGACGTCGAGCGTGCCGAGGACGGCCACCTCGTTATCATCGATGGCCTGGTCCCCTTCGGTTAAAGAGACGCTGTGGACCTCGGTGATGTCCTGGATGAGCTGCACGGTCCAGGAGGCCTTGTAGTCCAGCCCGGGCATGGGCCACGGCTGGCCCTTGTACGGCTTGTCATGAGAGAAGAGGTCCTTGATCAGGTCCTCGGCCCTGGCTTTGACCGCAGCCGGCGTGCTCACCGGGTCGTAGCCCTTTTTCAGCTGGATCACCACGGTCTGATCGACCGGCACGGTCACCCCGTCAAAGGCCTCGACCTGATCGGTGAGCTGCTTTCGGCCGAAGCGCTTCAGGAGGTCGGTTTCCGATTCATCCTGGGTTCCGTTCCACCACTCCTCAAATGCTTCCTTGAAGGCGGCCGAGGGGACGGTCAGGCCGCCTAATTCGTCATGAACCCACAGGTAGACGTGTACCAGGTTGCCCTCGAGGGTATTCTGGGCCAGGGTGACCGAGGCCACGGCCACTCGGCCCAAGTCCGGATCGCTCCACAGGTTGGACAGGACGTGATACGAGGACGCGGTGTTGCCGAAATCCTGGGTGGCGAAGAACCGCGGGGCCCAGGCCTTGATGTGCTCGATGGTCTCCCGCTCCTCGCCCCCGCCGGCGGCCGCGGCATTGGTGAGATGGATGGTGACGCTTTCAGCTGACGGAGTGGATCCGTCCACCTGGACGTCGATGGCGCCGGCGGCCACGTTCCCTCTCCGGCCGCCACCGATCCGGTAGGTCCCGGTGATCCGGTCCCCGTCCCCGGGGATATTCCCGAACACCCCGTTCCCGAACTCGAGGGTGCCCTGGTCGTTCTCATCAATCGTGAGAAGGCAAGCGTCCTTACCGGCCATGTCCAGTTGACCGTCGACCACCTCCCACTCGTGATCATCGACGTAAACCTTGGTACCGCCGTCCAGGACCGGCGTCTCGAACAGCTGATACTTCTGGAAGGGCAGCCCGGTGGCCAGGAAGTCGAAGGAGAAGGTCTCGCCTTCGGTCGCGGTCACCGTGGCCTGGGTCTGGCTGGCCGGGATGACCAGGTCGTCGGCCAGTTCGAAGACCAGGTCCGGACCGTCGTCGTTTTCCTCGAGGCGGATCTGATACCCGGCCTCGAGGATGACGTCCTCTGTCTGGGCCGTCTCGATCTCGGCGGTCAGATCGACCGAGGCACTGGACGCGAACCGTGGCCGGTAACCCAGCTTCCGGGAGTGCTCGACCGCGTTGGCCATCTCGATGCACAGCCCCAGGAAGGCCTCACGCTCCCGGTGATCCGCGTAGAGGTGGTCCATGGCCGCGACGTGGGCCACGGCCTCGAGAATGGCCATGCCCTGGTTCGAGGAGAAGAAGTTGTTCCAGGCCTCGGGGTACTCGGCCGAGATGTAATCGACGATCCACTGCCGGATGCCGTCATAGTCCCGGGGGATGATCTCCACTATCTCACCTCCCGGGACAGACGGAATTTGACCTGGGCCTCATCCCGCTGATCCAGGACGGGCACGGCAAAGGTCACCCGGACGGTGATGGCGTTCGATTGCAGGAAAGGAGTCACCTTCACCGGTCCGACCTCAAAGTAGGGCAGATAGCCCCGACGCACGCCGAACCGCAGATCATCGGCCACGTATCGCCGGATCATGGGGACCAGGGCCCGGAGATGCATCAGCTTCAGGAGGAGGTTGTGGACCCGGGAGCCGTACTCGGGCAGCTGCCGGCGGGAGCGTTTCCGCGTGAGCAAGTAGGCCTCGATCTCCTGGCGATACAAGAGAAGCCCCCGGGTCTGGACCAGGAACCCGGCCCTTCCGCCCGAATCAACGATCGACGGCCCGGTCAGAATCTCTCGCTGCATGGCTTAATCCCGGGCCAGGCCCTGGTTGGTGTGGTTGGTCAGATCGCCCTTCTGGTCGATGACCTTAGAGGCGGTCTGGATGTCGCCCTGGATGTCCAGGGAGGCGTTGCCGGTGATCGTCCCGTCGATGGTCGCCGATCCGCCGTTGGTCGTCGTGATCGAGCCCTGGACCTGGAGGTTACCGATGACCTTGACGAGCGGCGCGGTGTGGGTGATTTGTGCGGCCTTCATCTCGGTCTGGGCGCCGCCGGTGTGCTTGAGGGTGATCTTCGCCCCGCCGTCATCGAGGGTGGCCTGGTGTCCGCCCTTGGTCTCGATCTCGACCTTCTGGCTCGCGTCACTCAGGTTGACCTTGTGCCCCTGAGCGGTCTTGAGGTAGATGGCCTCCTCGCCTCCTCGATCCACCAGGGCCAGGACATGCCCGCTCGGGGTCTTGAATCCGAAGGCTTTTTCGTCCTGGAACTCCGGCGGGATCTCGCCCGCCGCCGCGGGCCCGGGCTGGTAGATGCACCGGCCGGTCTCGGGGTTGAAATTCACCCAGACCTGGGCCCCTTCCTGAACCGGGGCGAACATCCCGTACCCGGGTCCCACCCCGGGGATGGACGGCCAGGCGTCCGGCAGGGAGCCGACCGGTGTTCCTTCGGCGTGGATCCCCGGCACAAAAACCTTGACCCGGCCGTTCTTGTCCTGGGTCCGCTTGACGTACCCGATGAACT
>JAHJDS010000594.1 GCA_018812395.1 Pseudomonadota bacterium | reverse complement strand
GGGCATTCTGTTCCGCCTTGGGCGCCCCTCGCAACCACTGCGATCGCCAAGGCCGTCAGAGCATGCTTGTCTGGAGGATGTGCCCCCGCACCCCTCCGGCGCAGGATCGCTCAGTGATCCGCTGAGCTGACTTTATCGCACTGAGCCGGCCGCTCCCCATCGCTTCGCACGACGTGGGAAGTCAGGCTGACTTCAGGCAGTTCACCTCCCGCCACGGCGCTCTGGCCCAAGGAAACCACCGGTCCAGATTCGCCGACAACGTATTCAGAACGAGTCCCCTCTCCCGCGGGAGAGGGTCAGGGTGAGGGGTTGTTATTGTGCAGGACAGAACCAAGCCAGCATCCGAGAAACGCATCGTTCGAGCACGTCAGCTTCGACGTCGGCAGACCGAGGCCGAGAAGCGCCTCTGGTACCACCTGCGTGCCAGGCGTCTCGGGGGCCACAAGTTCCGCCGTCAACATCCAGTCGGCCCGTTCGTCGTAGATTTCTACTGCGAGGCGACTCGGCTCGTCATCGAGGTGGACGGTGGCGGCCACAACGAGCCATGCCAACGGGTCTACGACCAGCGAAGGACCATGCTCCTCGAGGGGTTCGGCCTCCGGGTGCTGCGCTTCTGGAATGACGAGGTGCTCGTCAACACCGAGCAGGTGCTCGAGGTGATCCTCTCGGCTCTCGAGGACGCCCCCTCAGCCGTGGCCCCCTCACCCGTGGCCCCCTCACCCGGCCTTCGGCCGACCTCTCCCGTGGGGAGAGGTGCACCTGAGTGGGGATCGACATTCGTGGCGAATCGGGAGATCCCAGAAAAAGGTTCGGCGCCGGGGCGGGCACCCACGACGCCGAGAGGGGGAGCGTCATGATGTCGACGCCCCCAATGCAACGTGGCTCGATGATGATCGGAGGGACCATGCAACGTCAAGCTGCAACACCCAAAGGATTGGGGCGGCGAATCCACGACCTCGGTTTCCAGAAGGTCGGCGATCAACGAATGGCCGGCAAGGTGACCTATCCACTGCCGACGGTTCTGACAGCGTTGGTCGTTGGCATGGCGACCAGTGCTCGGTCACTGCGAAACGTCGAAGAGCGGGCCCAGCAAGTGGCCAAAAAGCACGGCGACTGGATGGGGCTCAAACAACGGATCGCCGACAACACCTTCGGCGATATCCTGCCGTGGCTGGCAGTGGGGGAGCTGGTCGGTTGCCTCCACAGAGGGGTCAAGGCCGAAGCCCGGCGCGGCAACCTGACGCCGACGGTTCTGCCGGTGGGCACGATCGCCATCGATGGCAAAAACGTGGCCACACTGCACTGGCACGACCTGTGTCGCGTGCTGGAATTGGACAAGACCAAAGCGCAGCCCGATCAGGTCAAGGCGCTGTTGGCCGAGCGGTTTCCCGATGTGCAGTTCTGTGTCCCAAAGCAAGGTCAGCCCTACGCCCTGGCTCGGGTCCACACCGTGACCCTGTTCTCCTCCGACGCGGCGGTCTGCATTCACCAGCGGCCGACGCTGGGGCATACCAACGAGATCGGCTCCATGCCCGAGCTGCTCGATGAGGTGCGCACCGGCTACGGTCGCTCCTCGCTCATCACGATGGTGACGACCGACGCGGGCAACACGTCCTTGGAGAACGCTGGTTTGATCCTGAGCCATCAGTGGGACTACTTCCTCCAGATCAAATCGGGGCAGGGAGACCTATACACCGAGGCGGTTCGGGCGCTGGGCTCACAGACCGACGCGGCAGCCGACTTCAGTCAGGCAGACCAGCAGAACGGCAAGCTCATCAGCTACCATCTCTGGCAACACGACCTGTCGGAGCAAGGGTGGTTGAACTGGATTCACGCCCGGCAGCTCGTCCGTGTTCAGCGTACCGAGGAAGACCCAAACACCGGCAAGAAGAAGATAGGGAACCGATTCTACGTCTGCAATCGAACCCCAACGCAGCTCAGGCCCAAAGGGTGCCTGAAGATCTCCAGAGCCCATTGGCGTTGCGAAAACGAAACCCATTGGACTGCGGACGCAGAGAGCCACGAAGACCGACGTCGCCTGGCCTGGTCACGACATCCTCAGGGCGTGTTCGCCGTGTCGGTCCTTCGCAGGATCGCCGTCAACATCCAGGCCGTGGCGCGGAGACTCAGCCGCTTGGGGCACTCTCTCGAGACTCCGACATGGCAGGATGTGGCCGACCACTTCCTTCTGACGCTCTGCGACAGCATTCTGGAGACCGAGGCGTTCGACGCGGCCGAATGACAATGCCCGCCCCGGCGTCGGACCCCTTCACATCTCTGCCCACACTCCACAGTCTCCCGAGACGGCGGAAAGGGGGTCATTTGCTCTTCATCGTCAACTTGCACGCTCACGACGCACTTGACGCCGGCGGGGGTGTGGTCGGGGACCAACGGTGATCGAACGTGCCTAAGGACGCAGCGGTCTTGCCAGAGCGTCTCAGTTTTGTTATAGCCCCTCGGTCTTTAATGGAGGCGCGACGATGGCAAACGCCTGTGAGAT
>JAHJDS010000154.1 GCA_018812395.1 Pseudomonadota bacterium | reverse complement strand
TCGCTGCTCATGTCGGCCACCAGGGGCTGGCCGCCCGTCTCGGGGTAGGCGGCCCACTGGGTGCCCTTGATGGTGTTGTTGGAGCAGAGGTGGACGTAGGCCGCCTCCGGGGTGATGGTGAAGTTCCGGGGGATGTACGAAAAATTCTTGTCCTCGCTCGAGGCGAGGACGTTGACCTGCCGCCCCAGGATCTGGGCCTCTTTCAATGCCTTGGTGGCCCAGGTGCCGGTGTTGATGTAGTCCACGGCCTGGCCCGGGGACGAAAAATTCATGGGGATCATGCAGAACTGCAGCGATGCCCCGCCCTGCAGGAACAGGACGTGAAAGTCGTCGCCCAGACCCAGCAGCCTCTTGGCCCGGGCGATGGCCTCCTGGTGCACGGCGTCGAACTCCTTGGAACGGTGGCTGACTTCGGTGACCGACATGCCCGAGCCCTTGAAGTCCAGGAATTCGGCCTGGGCCTTCTCCAGGACGCTTAGGGGCAGGGCGGCCGGTCCGGGGTTGAAGTTGCGAATGCGATGGGCCATGGTTACCTCCGCACTAAACGAGGCGGTCTTGGCGGCCGCCGGACCTGGGATGGGGTTAGTTGGGGAACAGGCCATATATAGCCTTGGAACCGGTATTTGTCAAAGCGATTCGCTCTTGACGGCGCCGGCCCGGGCGATTTTTTGATGGGGCCGGCATGGACCGGCGGCGCCTTGCTTCGGACCGGTCTCTTCCGGATGCCAATTTCGACAAAATGTGGTAGATTAAAAATTTAAGTTGGTCTTCAGGGACTCACGGCCCCGTGGCCTGGTCCCGGGGACCGGGCTCCGATGCTCCTGACAGGAGACCCAGGCCTTTGACCGCGCCTTCCACGACCGAACCGAGATGTCCCTTACGTTACCGGCTACGACAGCTGATCGCCCCCCCGCGGATTCCCCAAACGGGCGACCTGCTCCACTGGCGGGAGAGATTGCTGTGGGTCATTCAGATCACCGCCTTGGGCCTCGGTCTGGTGTCGATACTTCTGTTGGTGTCCCTGGTCATCGAGAGGGGATTGTGGACCCTGCTGGTGGTGGACCTGGTGGCCTACTCCGGTCTGGTGATCCTGTTGATCAGGCGCGAGTGGCGATACGAAATCCGGGCCGGACTCTTTTTAGTGCTGGGCTACGCGGTTTCCCTGTCCGTTTTATTCACCCTGGGGCCCCTGAGCGGAGGACCGGCCTGGCTGTTCGCGGTGGCGGTGATCAGCGCCGTGTTGCTGGGAATTCGGGCCGGCCTGGCGGCCATCGGCCTGAACACCATCGCCCTGGCGATCGTGGCCTGGCTCATCGGGCTCGGCTACTACCCCGAGGCCCGGCCGCTCATCGACTCCTGGCCGCGGGGTCTGACGGCCGGATTCAACTATATCTTCCTGAACGCCCTGGTGGCCTTGGCCGTGCCGGTCCTGTTGCGGGGACTGCAATCGACCGTCGATCGGGAAAAGGCCACCACCAGCGCCATGGAGCGGGAAAAGGCCCGATTGGAACACGAGGTGGCCATCCGCCGGCAGGCCCAGGCGGCCCTCGAGGACAGCGAGAAAAGGTACCGCCTGTTGGCCGACAACCTGTCGGACAACATCTGGACCTGGGACCTGGCCACGTCCCGGTTCTCGTACATCAGTCCCTCGGTCCAGACCATGTGGGGTTACACGCCCGAGGAGGGGCTGGGGCTGTCCCTGGCGGATTTCCTGACCCCGTCCTCGCTGGACAAGACCCTGACGGTCCTGGCCGGGGAACTGGCCCGGAAAGGGACGGGCCTCGATCCGGAGCGGTCGCGGACACTGGAACTCGAGGGCAGACGCCAGGACGGCTCGTTGATCTGGATCGAGGTCTCGGTCCGTTTCCTGAGGGACGACAACGGCGTTCCGAAGGGGATGCTGGGGGTCACCCGGGACATCACCGCACGCAAGGCGGCGGAGCAGAAACTCAAGCGCCTCGAGGAGCAGTTGGTACAGGCCCAAAAGATGGAGGCCGTGGGCACCTTGGCCGGGGGCATCGCCCATGACTTCAACAACATCCTCCAGGTCCTGACCGGCTGTCTGAACCTGACCCTGCCCCGGATCGAGCCCGACCGGCCGGAACGCAAATACCTGACCCAGATGGAAGAGGCCGTGGAGCGGGCCGGAGAACTGATCCGGCGGCTGCTGGTCTTCAGCCGGCGGGAGGACTACCGCTTCCGGCCGGTCGATCTGGGCCGGGTGATCACCAACGCCACGGCCATGCTGGAGCGGACCATTCCCAAGATGGTGCGCCTGGAGACTCGCCTGGTCGACGACCTGCGCGCGGTCAACGGCGATCCCGGCCAGCTCGAGCAGGTCTTCCTGAACCTGGGCACCAACGCCCGGGACGCCATGCCCCGAGGCGGGCGGCTGACCATCGAGGCCGAGAACGTGACCCTCACCGACTCCCCGGTCGACGCCGGAGCCGACCTCGGGCCCGGCGAGTACGTCCTCCTCACCGTGACCGACACCGGACAGGGCATGGACCCCGAAACCGAGGCCCACATCTTCGAGCCCTTTTTCAGCACCAAGGAGGTCGGCCGGGGCACGGGCCTGGGGTTGTCCACCGTGTACGCCATCGTTCAGAACCATCACGGCGTCATCAACTGTGACAGCCGGATCGGCCGGGGCGCCACCTTCCGGATTCACCTCCCGGCCCTGGAGGTGACGGCGGCCGAGCTTGGCGTCGAGGCCGGGGAGGAGACCGCCTTCCCCGGCGGTCAGGAGACCGTGTTGTTGGTGGACGACGAACAAACGGTCCTGGACACGGCCCGGGAGATCCTGGAGCAGCACGGCTACCACCCCCTGACCGCCGGCAGCGGCGAGGAGGCCCTGGCGGTCTATGGCGCCCGCGGGGATGAGATCGCCGCCGTGGTCCTGGACCTGGAGATGCCCGGCATGGGCGGCGCGGCCTGCCTCGAGCACCTGCGGCGGATCGATCCCCGGGTCAGGGTCATCATCGCCAGCGGTCACGCCCCCGTGTCGGCGACGAACGGGGATGCGGCGGCCCTGGACTACCTGGCCAAGCCCTATCGCCTCGGCCGGCTCGTGAGCAAGGTCCGGGAGGTCCTGGACCGGAATGATGACTGACGACTCTCGTCTCGGCGAACCTTGTGGCCCGCCTTCCACGACCGGGAATTGGGTTTTCGGTGAACGATCAGACATGGACTAGGTCGCCGGTTATCTCCGGTCGGCCCGATTGAGGGCCGGTCGGCCAAGGGTTGACTTTCCCCGTTTCCCGGCCAATAATCAGGCGTCCGGCCGGCCGTCGCCGGGTCAGGAGCCTGTCGGAGAAATTCGGCGACAGGCTCCTACCCGGGCCATGGATGGCCCGGCAAATCGCACCGGCTTTGAAAAAGCCTAGCGATTTGTCACGGTGGCCAAAACCGCGCTTTTGGCCACCGTGAGTCGGAAAAAGTCCCCGGCGACTTTTTTCGACAAACTCTTAGGGCGAAGATTCCGACCAACACCGGTCATTTTCAAGTCAGCCAGGAGGCATCGGTCATGGGGCTCAACTTCGAATTGTCAATGGAACAGGACATTCTGCGCAAGACGGTGCGTGACTTTTCGGAGAAGGTGATCAAGCCGGTGGCCATCGACCTGGATGAAAAGGAGGAATTCTCCCTCGATACCTGCCGGGCCATGGGCGAGTTGGGCCTGTTCGGGATGGTCGTCTCCGAGGAGTACGGCGGCCAGGGCATGGACTACGTGTCCTACATCATCGCCGTGGAGGAAATCGCCCGGGTGGACGGCTCCCACGCGGCGACCGTCGCCGCCGGCAACTCGCTGGGCATCGCCCCCATCTACTACTACGGTTCCGAGGAGCAAAAGCGCAAGTACCTGCCCCGGCTGTGCACCGGCGAGGCCCTATGGGGCTTCGGCCTGACCGAGCCCAGCGCCGGCAGCGACGCCGGCGGGGCCCGGACCACGGCCGTGCTCGACGGCGACCAGTGGGTCATCAACGGCTCGAAAATATTCATCACCAACGCCTCGGCCCCCAATTCCCTGGGCGTGACCGTCATGGCCCAGACCGGCACCCGGGAGGACGGCAACAAGGAATTGTCCTGTTTCCTGGTCGAGCACGGCACGCCCGGCTTCGAGGCTCGGGAGATGCACGGCAAACTCATGTGGCGGGCCTCGAACACCTCGGAACTCTACTTCGACGATTGCCGGG
>JAHJDS010000153.1 GCA_018812395.1 Pseudomonadota bacterium | reverse complement strand
CTCCAGGCGCCGGGGCAGGCCGAAACGGCTGTTGGTGTTGTAGGGGCAGGTCTTGGCGTTGTGGAAGATGACGCCGGCCACGTCGAACTCGTCCACCCACCTCCGAATGTAGGCCTCCTTGTAGTCCTCGTCACGGACGTTGAAGCACTCCAGGGAAGCCCGGGCCATGGACCGAAGGGGCTCCTGGGGATCGAGGGCCTCGAACAGCCAGGAGTTGCAGTACGTCGAGGCGACCACGGCCGCCCCGAGGCTGCGCGTCAGGTCGCTCAGCATCCGCAGTCGCCCCCAGATGGGCATGCCGTCCCAGTAAAGACGAAATCGCTCCCCGACCGCGGCGGCCTCGCCGTCCGAGACCCGCCCCGCCAGCTCGGAGAGCAGCAAATCATAGTACTCGACCGCCTCCGGCCGGCCGCGCAGGACCACCGCCGGGGCCATGTGGATGCAGTGGTCAAAGAAGGTCATCGGCGCCGGAACGCGGGCCGCGTATCGCACCACCCTTTTCCAGCGCCGGGTGCACTCCCGGGACAGACGCACCGCCTCCTCGAGCCGGGCCTCATCGAAATCGCGACCGCTGATCTCTTCCAGGACCCCGATCATGTCCTCCAGTTGACTGGTCACGTCCCGGACGTGGGACTCCTTGACATCGGCCAGGCCCCGGGGGCTCTTGATTCCCACCAGGGGCACGCCCAGTTCCCGGGCGTAGAACATGAACCAGTCCTGGACCTCGCGGCACTGGTTGTTGTTGAACACCAGCACGTCGGGGCGGGGGGCGGCCTCGAGACCGTAGGCCGAGGCCAGGGGCGTTCGCCCGGCCAGATAGGCCCCCACGTCGCTGGTCAGATAGGAGCAGATGTCCGGCGAGTACCCGGCGGCCACGGCCCAGGGGATAAGGTCCCCGGCCGCACGGGTGGCGCCCAAGAGGGCGCCGTGGTTCTCCGGGTAGTAGACCTCGAAACCCATGGCCACCAGGAGTTCGGCCGGGCCGATGCTGCTGCACCAGGCCACCAGGCCGGCGTCGGACCGGGCGGCCGCGGCCAGCCGGGAGTAATAATCGGCCACGACCCGCTTCAGTTCGGCGCGACTGGCCAGGGGGCGCGGTGGGGGCTGGGAATGATTCATCGCGGACCTCCGTCCCTCGACCGTTCCCCCAAAAGACCCAGGCCCCTCAGGGTGAAGTCGATCAAATCGTCCAGGTCCCGGCCCCGGCCACCGTGCTCCAGGTTCCAGCCCCGGAGCACCAGGAAGACCATCAGAAACGAGACGAGGTTGGCCGCGAATTCCAGTTCGTCGCCCGCCCAGCCGACGTCCAGTATCAGGCGGCGCCAGAAGCCGACCACGTTCCGGTCATCCATCGCCAGGACGACCCGGAGGTGTTTCCGGTCGAGATACTTGGTCTCGGTGTAGATGAACAAGAACAAGTCCTTGTGCTGCCCGATGAACTCCAGCGTGCAGCGCAGGGCCCGGGTCAGCCGTTGCCCAGGATCCGCGATCTCCTCGATTCCGGAGGTGGCCAGGTGATCGAACCACAACGCCTGCATATGCTCGTAGACCAGGAACAAGATGTCGTCCTTGGAGGAGATGTAATGGTAGAGCTGCCCCATGGACATGCCGCTGGCCAGGGCAATCTCCCGGATGGTGGTCCGATGAAAACCCTTTTCAAAAAAGACCCGGGTGGCCCCGGCGACGATCCGTCGTCGCTTTTCCTGGATCAGGTCCCGGTTCTTGGCCGGCGAAGGCACCAGCCGGTCTTCCGGTTCCCCGGGCCGCGGTCGCGGACGGTCGATGATGCTCTTGACCATGAGTCCGGCTCCCTCGTGGGGGTGACGGCCATTTAGAGCGAGCGCTCGATTTAAATTGGCCACAGAAATGACCGATTGTCAAGAAAAAAACAAATGGCATATCCTTCCTGCGGTTTTACGACCAAAAACCCCGGCATTCATTTGCAATAATATTCTAATTATTTCTAGCACTTGTCTTGAAAAACACCGGAGTGACGTCCAAAAAACAGCGCCATTTTTCTAATAAGGATTTTAGAAGTCAAATATCAGGGAAAACCCCCATTTAACTTCCAAGACTTTATGTCATAATATGAGATATGAATCATGAGTCGCTTTCGGGTCCGTTTTCGCGGCGGACATAAGCGAAGGCCTATCAATCACGAGAGGTGCCCCATGAGAGACAATAATAACCTGGGAAACAAGATCAGGGCCCAGCGGAAGTCACTGGGATGGACGCTGCGCGACCTGGCCGAGCGCCTCGGTGTCAGCGTCATGACGGTCCAACGCATCGAGACGGGCAAGGTCAGCCCGTCGGTGTCCATGCTCCAGGACGTTGCCCACGCCCTGGACAGGCCGCTGCATGGCTTTCTGCCCGATGAGAGTCCGGAGATGAGGGTCATTTCCCGGAACGACATTCCGGTCGAGGACAACGGGCTGAGCCGCCGGATAGAGATCATCCCTCCGGGACTGATCTCCAATGACGTGACCATCACCCTGAGTTCCTACCGGGCCGGGACGGTGGTCGGCCCCAACCAGAGCAACGCCTTCGAGGGCCGGCACGTGCTCGACGGCCAACAGGAGCTGCTCTACCGCGGGAAAAAGGTGACGATCAAACCCGGCGACACGGTGGTTTACGACGCGTCGTTCAAGCACACCGTCACCGCGGTGACCGATTCGACGACGCTCGTCTTCACCAAGAACACCGCCTAATCGGTCGCGAACGCTCGCGCGGAAATCCTCTTTTCCCGGCGAAGAGCCTGTCGGAAAAAGTCGTTTTGGCCTGGCCGGCCCACGGGTTCAAGAGTGG
>JAHJDS010000152.1 GCA_018812395.1 Pseudomonadota bacterium | reverse complement strand
GTCAGGTGGTGTTTCTTCAGCCTCTCGGGATCGTTGTGGTCGCCCGAAATAATGACTGCTGACTCCGGTCCGTTTAGCTCGTCCAGGATTTCCTTGTAGGTTGCGGCCGCCTCCCGGCTCACTGTCACCACCTGGGCCTTGAACCCGTTGGGCGCGATGACCGTCTCGTAGTGCTTGATCAGGTCCAGGCAGATCTGCTTGATCCGCTCCCTGGCCTCGGCAATGGTCTTCTCGTTGGCGTACCGCTGCTTGATGAGTTCCCGTTCCTTCTTGCTCTTGTCGGCAAACACCCGGTCAAATATCTCGTCCAGGTTTCGACCCTCGACCCACACATCCGCCAGCCGGCCCTGGTAATGGATGGGCACAGTGGCCCCATCGGCCACTGACTCCTCGATGGTGTAGGTGTCTATGTAGTCGCCAAAGGTCTGCCGGGTGTTCCTCTTTCTCTGCTCGATTGGCGTCCCGGTGAAGGCCAGATACCTGGCATTCGGCAGGGCGGTCCTGACGTTGGTGGCCAGGTCCTTGTACTGGCTCCGGTGGGCCTCGTCCACCATGACAAAAATGTTGGAGGCCTTGGACAGGACCGGATGCTGCCCCTCCACCCGCTCCTGGAACTTCTGGATGGTGGTCATGGTGGTGACACCGGGTCCGGCGCTCAGCCTGTCCCTCAGGTCAACAATGCTGGTGGCCCTCTCCGGGTTGGGGAAGCCGCAGCGCTCGAAGGTGCCGGTGATCTGCTTGTCCAGGTCCTTGCGGTCGGTCATGATCACAATGACCGGGTTCTCCAGCTTCTTCATGCGCCGGAGCTTGACCGCCAGGTAGAGCATGGAAAGCGACTTGCCCGAGCCCTGAGTGTGCCAGATGGTCCCGCCCTTCCACTCCTTGCTTTTCTCGATGGCCGCGATGGCCTTGTTGACCGCCCGGAACTGCTGGTAGCGGGCCAGCTTCTTGACCAGGGCCTCGCCCTCGGGCTCGAAGACGATGAAGTTGCGGACCAGGTCCAGCAAATGGTCCTTTCGGAATATTGAATAGATCAGGATGTCCTGGCCTTTCGGCTTCCGGCCGAGGAAGTCCTTGAGCTCCTTCTCGGTGATCGGGTAGGGGTCTTTCCACATCCGATAATGGTTGTACCAGCCGCCCACGGTGCAGCAACTGGCCGACTCTGACCAGGCGGCGACGACTACCTGGTTGGGGTAGAACAGCCTCTCGGCCCCCTCATGGGTGTCCGGCTCCCTGAGGTTCTGGTACCTGAGGAGTTGCTTGATGGCCTTTTCCTCGGGCTCGTAGGTTGTCGGATTTTTGCACTCAATGACCCCGAAGGGGATGCCGTTCACGAAGACCACGATGTCCGGGATGATGTTTTCCTTGGGGCCGGCCACCTTGAACTGGTTGACCACCAGGAACTCGTTCCTCTCCGGCTTTTCCCAGTCTATGAAGCGGACGGTCTGCTTCTTCTTGCCCTCCCCCAGGTCCTGGGCCAGGGAGATATGGCGGACCAACTTCTCGTGGATGATTGAATTGGCCTCGACCAGGTTGCGGGCCTCGACGTGGGTGATCTCCCGCATGGCCTTCTTAAGGTTGTTGTCGCTGATCCAGGGGTTGAACTTCTTGATGGCCTTGGCCAGCCGGCCGGTGAGCACCACCTCTTTAAAGCTCTCCCGCTCTGCCTTTGGCCCGTCCGGGGCAATCTCCGGGCCGTAAGCGTAGCCATAGCCCAGCTTGCCAAAGACCTCCAGGGCCTTCTTTTCGGAGAGCTCCAGTTCGGTCCAGGCCGGAAGGGCAATCACGCCACCGCCTCCTTCTTGGATTTATCCACGTTGACCCTGACCTTGCCGGTGAGCAGCACCTGCATGAGGCCTCTTTTAAGCCGAAGAAGCTGCTCCTTCTTCTCGCGTTCCTTCCTAATTTTATCGTCGCTCTTAGCAAGTATTTCTGCGATCTTCTCTTGTTCTGTCATACCTGGCAAAGGTACAGGTATTTTTTCAAGTCTGTTCAAGGCCAGCTTGGGTTGGGAAGTCATGCCGGTTTGAATCCTGATGAAATGCTGGCCTCTTTCGGAATTAAGGTAGTAGGCGAGATATCGCTTATCAACCCCTTGGATTTTACAGAGCTTTGCCGCATTCTCGGTCAAGTTGGCTCCAGATAGCTCCTCGGGCACGATGCCTGCCAACCCAATAGTTCCAGCAATGGAGATGTAAACGTCCTCAGATAAAATTGTGTAGCGTTTTATAACTTCATGGATTTCCGGTCTTAAATACCGCAATTCACTAACATCGACCGTTCCTTCCTGGAAATCGACCACTCGTATATATGGATACTCCGTCTTTGTATCAGCAAACTTTTCTCCCTTTGGTAGCCTCTTTCCGCCCTTTACTTTTGCTATATCCTTGACATGTTTGGCTTCCCATTCCTCCGGTATTCTCCCAACCTCTGTCTTCTTGAACTTGGTATGTCCGATGCCCTTGGTCAGCAGCGTCTGCATCAGGCCTTTCTTGAGTTGCTGCGCGGCGGCGATGATCTCGTCGGTCTTCTGGATGTCCTCGTCAACCTTGGTCAGGATGGCGGCTATTTTCTCCTGCTCGGGAAGAGGGGAGAGGGGCAGCAAAAAATCCGATATGTCTTTGCGAAGGATACCCTTGATGGTGGTTCCCTGTTCAAATCTTTTTAATTGGCCTGTCCTATAAAGTAGCTGCCACAACACAAAATCGTTATTAGCCTTGGTCTTATTAACTATCAGGCCTGTAAGGTCTTGACTAATGGCTATATCTATCTCCGCCATAGCCACTTTGCCAACCCCTGTTCTTGACACAATTAATATGTTTCCCTTGGGGACCAAGTTGGAGGCGCTATTCTTTAGTCCCTTTTTGGTTATTCTTCTTTGTCCCGATTTAATAAGGTAGGAGGTTACTCCCACTCCTGTAGTCCATTCAATATCCCCATCCCAATACTCATCTACCTCGGTGTCTGGTGTGCCACCACTGATAAATTTTTCGGAAATCTTTTTCAGGGTAGAGACCTCCCAATCCACGGGTATCGTCCCTACCTCTGTCATCCTGTACCCAGGCCGGGGCCTTTCAGCGGACGGCATAACCCAACTCCTTGAGGTAGCCCTTAAGCTCGCCTTCAATGCCGGCGCGCTTGGCCTCCAGCTTGGCCAACTCCGCAATGGCCTCGGCTACGTCAATGGGCTCCTCGGGCTCGGTCGTGTCCACGTATCTCGGCACGTTCAAATTGAAATCGTTTTTCCTGATCTCCTCCAGAGTGGCCACCTTGCAATACCGCTCAACATCCTGAAATTTCCGGTATGCCTCAACGATCTTGGCCACATCCTCATCGCGCAGGAAATTCTGGTTTGAGCCCTCCAGATAGTCCCTTTCCCCGTAAATGAAAATAACCTTGCCCTGGCGCTCCTTGGGCTTGTTCCGGTTCAGAATGAGGATACAGCCCGGCGAGGACGTATTGTAGAACAGGTTCGCCGGCAGGGCGATAACCGCGTCAACCAGGTCCGCCTCGACTGCCTTGTGGCGAACTGCGCCCTCGGTATTGCCCCTGAACAGAACTCCGTTGTCCAGGACCACTCCCATCTTTCCTTTAGCATTCAAGCTGGCCAGCATGTGCTGCACCCAGGCCCAGTCCCCGGAACTCTTGGGTGGCAGGCCGTAAATCATCCGGCCGTAGGGATCGCCGGTCTCTAAAAACTCCCTGGAATACTCCTTCTGGTTCCACATAGGATTGGCAATCACCCGGTCGAACAACTCCAACTCCCCGCCGCTGAGGTATTTGGGGTTCCTCATGGTGTCGCCCTTCTCGATCTTGGCGTCGGGCAGGTTGTGCAGGAGCACGTTCATCTTGGCAATGGCCCAGGTGTTGAGGTTCTTCTCCTGGCCGTACAGGGCGATGCTCTTGGGGTCCTTGCCCTTCTGCTCCAGGTGAAAGGCCGAGTAGATCAGCATGCCGGCCGACCCGCAGCAGGGGTCATAAATCCGCATGCCCTTTTGCGGGTCCAGGATCTCCACGATCAGCCGGACCACCTGCCGGGGGGTGTAGAACTCCCCGCCCTTCTTGCCGGCGTCGTCGGCGAACTGGCGGATCAGATACTCGTAGGCCCGGCCCAGCAGGTCCGGGTCGTCCATGTCCTCGTTGCGGAGGCTCCTCTTGGAGTAGTGGACGATCAGCTTGAGCAGTACATCGTCAGGCAGCTTCTCCTTGTCGTTAAAGTCGATAGAGGACATCACGCCCTCAAGGATGGGATTCTCCTCCTCCAGGGCCTCGAAGGCCTTGTTTATGACCGCGCCCACGTCCTCGGTGGCCTTGCGGATGACCTTCCACATGGCCCGCGAGGGGACGAAAAAGGCATGCTCATCCTTGTCCTGCCAGGCGAGCTCCTTGTCCCCGGTCTCCTTCTCGATGCGCTCAGCCTCCTCCTCAAAGCGGTCGCTGAGCCGCTTCAGGAAGAGAAGCCCGAAGATGTAGTTCTTGTACTCCGAGGAGTCGATGCTGCCCCTGAGGATATTGGCAGACTCCCAGAGATAGCTCTCAAGCTCTTTCAACGTCAGCTTGGCCATGGTTCAGAACACCCTTATCTTTAGTTGATTTGTAGGCTTAAAAATCGACCCGGCCTAGGCCATTATATATCGCTGGGACACAGCGCACCAGAACAAAGTCACATCCGGTCCCAGGGGTCTCCGGTTTTAATAGACCGGCTATTTCCGGCCCTGTTCATACCAACTAAACAATCGAAACAATCAAACCAATCAAAAATCATCAATAATTGGGCATAGATACTGGTTCCCGGCACCAGTCCCTGAGTGCAGGAACCCTTGCCCCTGTCGCCGGCCCCTTGCCGGCGCAAGTCACCCCCATACCCGCCGGCCAGCAGACTGTCGTCCAGGGCCGGCTTCCTATCCAATCCAGCCTACCCATCCGTGGGTCCCCCTCTCTCCTTCTTTAGGCCGAGAGAGCCATCTGCTTTTGGCTCTGCCGAAGTCCGGTAGCGAAAAGGAGAATGAGAGAGCTCGGCCAATTACCAATATAAATCCAATTTCCTTATAGAAAATATGTCAGACGAAATACTGATCATAGGCACCAAGGCTCAGATCAGGGTTCTTGGTCAATATCCCCACCTAATCACAGGTACCGGGGAGGAAAATGTTGGATATTGTGCTTCAACTAATGCCCTGAATCTGGCCTTAACAGGCTCTGACACTCCAGAAGATCAAAGTAGTTGGAAGCCCCCAAAGAAAGTATATTTCACCGGCCAGATACGCCAATACGGCCCCGAAGGAATGGGAATGACCATCGATGACCCCGTCTGGGTTGAAGAGGAATGCCGTGAATACGGCGTAAAAGCGCTTATCAAAATAGATATGAATTGCCCATAATTACTCCTTCAAGATTTATTTTCCTACGGCTGTCTTGATTCTGGTCATGCTTTGATAGGCACCGGAAAATCCTCAAACAATCTGCTTATTCTATCTGTTCCAAAGCAATGGGCTAACGCAAAATACGCCCCCAGCCGCGAGGACTCACCCCATTCCCTATTAGTTATCATAAAATTATAGACCGATTCGGGGTCGAACGGGATAGGATGAAACTCCTTATATTCTAACCTCCCATCTCTAGCGGTTTCAAGGCAATTCAGTACGTATTTTATTGGTAGCTCAGTCCTAGCGATCCCTACCATGGAATAGAAGTACCTTTGGGTACTCAAGCCAAACGCCAATATCTTTATCGATTCCTCCGGGAGTTCTATACCTAGTTCTTCCTTGGCACCCCGTATAAGACCATTAATAAATAAGTTGCCGTCTTCTAATGAATCATCTTCGAGTAGGTGATCCGGGACATCCTCCAAATTTCGTCGCTCTTCATCAGTAGGTCTTCTGCGCGGTGTTTCGTTTATTGGCAGGGCAAAGACATTGCGACCAGTGGCTAAAATGTCACGTGACGCTCTTTTAGCGAATAATGTATATTCCTCCTGTCCATCTCTGAATATCGGCAAAACCGTGGCGCTTATGGACTGAGCCATTAAAGGAACAGGAATAAATGGATCAATGTCGAGCAAGTATTTTTCTCTACCCGAGATAGGTCTGCCCTGCTGGTCTCTAAAGATCGGCTCATTCATTGCCTCCTGCACTGCCATAAAGGTGTAGTAGTCCGTCGGTCTTAGTACCAGATTGAGTTGCGGCCGTTCGGAAATAGAACCACGACTTTCTGTAAACGAATTCAATCCATAAGTAGTTCCACACCAAGGATACTCCTCTCCCCTTGAGAGAGCAACCTCCCTTCGCATCCAGATTTTGTCCCTTATTTTTCTTAATTCGTCAGGGAGCTTGATCCATTCATTGACAACAGCGACATGTATTTGGTTTTTACCGATTCCTTCTTCGATATTTCTAACGCAGGGTATCCAGGGTATGAATTCATCTCCGAGCCGAGAGTGGTCAATCAGTACAATTCTGTCCTCAGTCAATTCATCGTATGGCAAGATAATCGTGGTTGCTGCATCTCCAAATCTGAGTCGAGTTGACTTTTTACTGTACCGGAAGCTAAATAACTCAGGTAATATGTGCTTGTTAACTGTTTTCTCAATAAGCGAACGTGGTTTAATATTCTCGACAAATGTATATTTCCTACCCTTGTTTTGAAAATGCTTTTTCCAATAGAGTTCAAGGCTTCCAAAGCTTTTTAGCAGTCCGTAATCTCGGGCTTTCTGATCATCGAGCGTCTCCAGGCGTTTTGAAATCGAAGACAAGACCTGTTCGACCCTGTCACTAGTAACCCAATTATTGAGTTGGACTTGGATAACAGCTATTCCAAAACAGATATCGTAATATATGTCCTTCGAGAAGCGCAAGTAAATGGTATGACCTGCTTCTGTACGAACAGATATCAGCTTGCCGTCATGAGTGAAATCAACTTCCTTGATGGAATATTTGGGCATCTCGGGAGTGACCTCGCCTAGTGAGCAGTTATCTCGATTGTGTCAGTTCGATACCCATGGTGGCCATCATAGCATCCCTTCAAGAAAAAATCAGCAGAGTGTTGCGACCTGTTGCGCGAAAGAGAGATTGCGATTTCAAGGCCTTACAGCGGCATGATGCGCCAGGATTCTAATAATGCAGTGATACCAGTGACTTAAGGCGGCTACATGTAGTAAGCTACAAGCAGTCCGACGGTCTTTACAGGCAGGCAGAAGTAACAGGACGAAAGCCAACCTTAACCAGAGGAGGTGTAACAGTGTCTAGGGAATCAACCAGACCACAGGAAACAACCAGCCTCACCTGCCCGGAATGCGGCAGTGATCTGATCCCTGCTGGGGGTCGATGTTGGTGCTGCCCGGCCTGCGGCTGGTCAACGTGCGGTTAACTTAAAAAGAAAGGAGAAGCAAGATGGAAACCATGACGCAGTCCATGACAAAAACCATTTGGATTGTGGTGCTCGGGACAGACGAGGACAACATGCTCCCGGTACGTCTTATTCCCGGGGATACGGTGGCAGACGTTAAAAAGCGGCTGCCCCAGCTAAGAGACTATGCGTTTTTCCGCTCACACAACTCACTCCCCTGCAAGGAGACCAAGGACCTCTTCCCCTCGTTGAGGGACGGGTCGATCCTGTACTGCTCCACCTACCAGGACGTGGGTGGCGGGGTCCTTGCCGGCATCCGGGATCGGTTCCTGCTCAAAAGGCTCGGGGTGAATGCAGGTGTGCCGTCAACGAAAGGCCCGGCTCTGGTCCCTGAGGTCGTCAGCCATCAACCCGTATCGGCCTCTGGAGCCCAGGATTTGGAGTGGGCTGATGGGCCGGCCCCTGCGCGTCCTGCCTTAAAGCCGCTTAACGTCTGCAGCGGG